>JANONI010000390.1:0-13799 GCA_031420755.1 Bacteroidota bacterium
TTAGAAATAAGTTTGCGTGCTTTGACTGCTGTTTTCACCACTCCGTTTGTTTGTTCACCAACTTGCTGACGCCACATTGCGAAATACAATCCTTTTGTTCGAACAAGTTTGGCATGTGAACCGGATTCAACGATCTTTCCATTTTCCAAGACAAAAATTGTATCGGCGTGCATCACCGTTGAAAGTCTATGTGCTATAAGAATTGTGATCAGATCTTTTCCTTTGGAAATATCTCGGATCGTTTCACTGATCTCTTCTTCCGTTAATGAATCAAGCGACGAGGTAGCTTCATCAAACACCAAAAGGTTTGGATTGCGCAATAACGCACGGGCAATCGAAAGCCGCTGTTTTTCACCACCGGAAACTTTTACTCCTCCTTCACCGATAAGTGTATCCAAACCTTTATCGGCGCGTGCGAGAAGTGATTGGCAGGCAGATTTATTCAAAACGTCTATGCAATCTGCGTCAGTCGCTTTTGGGTTGACGAAGAGAAGATTTTCCCGTATCGATCCGGAAAATAATTGTGTGTCTTGCGTAACAAATCCAATCCGTTCTCGTAATGAATCAAAATCAATTTCGTCGAAATTCTTTTGATTATATAAAATTTTTCCTGACAGAGGGCGATATAATCCGACTAATAATTTTACGAGCGTCGTTTTTCCCGAACCAGACGGACCAACAAACGCAATCGTATCACCGATCTTTGTTTTAAATGAAATTTCATTCAACGCAGGTTTATTTGCGGATTGATGTTGGAACGAAACTTTATTGAATGTAAGTGATTGAATATTTGTAACATTAAAAGGAGAAATTGGTTTCAACTCTTTTGGAGTATTAAGAATAGCTTCAAAGTTACCGAGCGATACTTCTGCTTCGCGGTAAATGTTGATTACATCTCCGAGTTGCTGCAATGGACCAAAAATGAAAAAGGAATAAATCCACAACGAGAAAAATTGTCCAACAGAAATTTGCTGCGTGAAGATCAAATACAGCATGGTAAAAAGAATTGCCGTTCGGAGGAAGTTCACGGATGTTCCTTGAATGAAACTTAATCCGCGAATATATTTTACTTTCTTCAATTCCAGTGCAAGAATTTTTTGTGTCGTGCTATTCAACCGGTTAATTTCCTGATTGGCGAGTCCAAGACTTTTCACCAATTCAATGTTTCGTAATGATTCTGTTGTTGAGCCGGCAAGGGCAGTGGTTTCACCAACAATTGTTTTTTGAATGATTTTGATTTTTTTGCTAAGTGTTGAACTTAAAAATGCCAACATCGGAACAGTTGAAAAATAAAGTGGGGCAATTAACCAATGTACGGTTGAAGCGTAGATCATTACAAAAATAACACCGACCAATGAGGTGAAGAGAATATTGATTGAAGCGGAAATTAGCCGTTCAACATCGGTACGCACTTTTTGTAGCTTCCCGAGTGTTTCTCCGCTGCGCTGATCTTCAAATACTGAATATGGAAGTTCCAAGGAATGCTTTAAACCATCCGAATAGATCTGTGCTCCAAGACGCTGCGTGATGACATTGATATAGTAATCTTGAAAATTTTTTGCAACACGGGAAACGAAAGCAACACCCATTGCAAGCAACAACAGACCGATTACACCATGAAGAAATTGCTCGGTTGTGTAATGGCTAAATTTCATTGCATAGTTATCAATCACATACCGAAAGACAAGAGGGTCAAGTAATGAAAAAGTTTGATTGATGGTTGCAAGGAACAATGCCAGAAGAACCAACGTCCAATAATTTTTGAGATACGTGTACAGCAGTTTCATAAAAATTCCTTTTGTGTGAAAGAGAGTAACAATTCTAACATTAAAATGCGAAAAACCTTGCCAAGGTTTGGTTCTGCGTATACAACCTTGTCAAGGTTCTGAAACAAATTTTATCTAACCTTGACAAGGTTCGGTTTCGAGATTTAGTTTTGCATATTAAAATGCGATAGATGTTGTAATTGAGGAAAGATTCAATTACAATTCAATAATGAAAAACCTGCCAATCTATAGAACGATCTTCATCATCTTTTATTGTCTAATGCAGCCCCTCTTCTCGTTTCAGGAAAAAGGAAGCAAGGCGTTCCGAACAAAAACTTCTCCCTATCGGATTTTGGAAGTGAAACAATCGGATGTTACCTATCAATTGTGGGAAGGATTTCAATTGATGAGGAATGCAAATGCAGGCGATGCGCCGTCTCAACATGAACTGAGCTTGCGATATCTTACCGGAAAAGGTTTTTCATTTGATACCGTGAAGTCTGCACGATGGATGAAGAAAGCGGCAGATCAGGATTATATTCTTGCAAAATTCAACTACGGAATATTTCTGAATAATGGATGGGGCGTTGAATGGAATCCGTTTGAGGCGTTTCGGTATATCCAAGATGCTGCCGAAAAGAATATGCGTGAAGGAGAATACGTTCTCGGACTTTTTTATACAGATAATTTGATTGTGCGCAGGGATTATTCCACAGCATATGAATGGATAAAAAAATCTGCCGCTCAGAATTATGATCCGGCAAAAGAAGTTTTAGCAGAACTTGAAAAACGAGGAATCACTGGAGTTAAACAGAAACAAAAAGATTCTTCAAGTGTTTTTAATATTGTAAAATCCGCCGCAACTCAAAAATCGTCTGTACAAATTGTTCAGCCGGTTATGCTGGAATTTGAAGAGGACAAAACTTCACAAACTGATGATTTAACCCTCTTGAAAGAATTGTTTAATGAAGGAAATGAAGAGCTTCGAAACATTCTCGGTATTTCAAAAATTCTCAGCGATAGTGTTCAAACAGATTCAACCGGATTCTCGTTGATTCAACGCGCCTCAGAATTAGGAAATCCTGAAGCGATGACAATTATTGCGCGATGTTATGAACGGGGAATTGGAGTAAAAAAAGATAAACTGCAGGCAGCGGTACATTATATCCGTGCAATTCGTTTGGACTCACGGCGAGCTCCGGGATTGTTATGGAAATTGATCAATGAAAAAAATATACAATCAACATTCAATCAACAAGCATCGAAAAATGTTACGGAAGCGTTGTATGTTGTTTCTTCATTAAACTCATTGGGATTGATCGGTTCATTAACAAACGAACAAGCACTGCAATTTTTGCAGATCGCAGTTTCGAAATCATACATTCCTGCTATTCTTGATCTTGGAAATTGTTACTCGCAAGGACAATGGGTGAAGGCAGATAAAAAGAAAGCGGTAGAGTTTTGGAAATATGCAGCCGATCTCGGAAATAGTGAAGGGAAAATAAGAGTAGCTGTTGCGGAAGTATTTGACGGAACGATCATTCATGCGAAGAAATCATTCACTGAATTGGAACAATATGCGGAGAATGGTTCGGTGCTTGCTCAAACTGCGCTCGGGTATTGTTATGAAAAAGGAATTCTTGTTCCGATCAATCTTTCGCAAGCAATATACTTTTATCGTAAGTCGGCGCAGCGCGGAAATCAAGCAGCACTTTCCGCGCTAACAAGAATGTATGATGAACGAAGACCAAAAGAGAAAGAGTTTCGAGTAGAGGAATAATGCAATCCATCTCCAATTGTCGCAATTGTTGTTCGACAGTTACACTGTCGAACACTTAACCCTTAGCGACAGTTGAACTGTCGCAGAGACTTATGTCCGACAGTGCAACTGTCGGACAACTAAAGGAATAATATGTTCTTTGGATAAAAAACTTTGTCAAGGTTATTCAAAAACTTTCTAATCCTTGACAAGGTTAACGAAGTTGTAACCCACACTTACAACGCTGACCGGAGGTCAGCGATACACTTTTTCTCTTCCGTAATAAACAATTATTCCCAGCACTGTCATTCCAGCACCAGACAGTGCAAATTTCCATCCTGTAGAAAATAGAATTGAAAGCCACAGAATAATTGCTGTCACTGCAGGAAGGGGATATAACCACATCTTGAACGGAAGATTTCCTGAGCCGATTCGCTTTCGTAAAATCATTACTCCAACCGCGCCGCCAATAAATTGAACAAGAATTCTCATCGCCAGAATTGCGTTGATCACATCGCTCAATCTGAACAATAGACTGAAAATAAATGCTGTTCCTCCGAGCCATAACAATGAAATGTGTGGAAAATTTTTAGTTGGGTGAAGTTTTGCGAAAACAGAAAAGAAATTTCCATCTATTGCGGCGGCGTACGGTATTCGGGAATAGCCGACCATTACGGCAAAAAGTGATGCGAATGCGATCCATAAGACAAGAACAGTTGCAACTGTTGCTGCAATGGTTCCATATAATCGTTCAATCAATGTGCTGACGATGAATTGTGAATCTTTTGCTTCCTGCCACGGAATTACGCCAATCACCGCAAATTGCATTGCAAGATATAAAACTGCAATCCCAATAATGGAAATGAAAATTGCGCGTGGAATATTCTTCTCAGGATTTTTGATTTCACCGCCAAGATGATTTACATTATAGTATCCGAGATATGAATACATTGTTTTAACAGTTCCTTGCCCGAGTGCAACCCAAAATGCCCACGTAAAGTCCCAAGCACCTTCAGGATAACTGAACGCAAGTGTTGCATCAAAATGCCAAAGTCCACCAATGATGAACCACGCCATTGTGCCGAGAACACCGATCCATAATGCGACAGAGATTTTTCCGATGGTAGATATTTTTCGATAGAGAATAAATGTTAAAACAATAACAAGCGTACCTGAAGCAATTTTTTGAGTAATATTATTGAGCGGGAGGATGTACGAAAGATATTGAGCAAATCCGATTGAACCAGAGGCAATGACGAGCGGTGCTTGTATCATTGTTTGCCAGATAAAAAGAAACGACATCAGCCTTCCCCAGCGTTTTCCGAACGATTCCCGCAAAAAAACATAACTACCGCCGGCTTTCGGCATTGCAGCACCAAACTCAGCCCAAATAAATCCGTCAATCAAAGCAAGAATTGCACCGGCAATCCATGCAGAAATATGCTGCGGACCGCCCATAATACCAATGACAAGAGGGAGAACAACGAATGGTCCAATTCCAACCATGTCAATCATATTAAGAGCTACTGCTTGCGTAAATGTAAGTTCTCTTTTGAGAGAGTCGTGAGCCATAAGTTAGTGGTGATAAATTTATTTCCCCATCCTAAATGGAGTTACGAATTGAATAAGGAAATAGAAATAAAAAAAAGCGCAACAGAGGACTGTTACGCTTTTTGAGTGAAAGATTGTTTCATCAATTATTTATTTACCTAATATCTCAAATAATTCTGAAAGTTTCGGGATTAAGATAATTTCTGTTCGGCGGTTCTTTGCACGTGCTTCAGCAGTATTTGCCGGATTGATCGGAAAATATTCACTTCTTCCGGAAGCGGTAATCTTTCGCGGATCAACTTTTCCCTCAACAACAAGGTAGCGAATCACTTCTGTTGCGCGCACAACACTCAAATCCCAATTATCTTTGATCGCTCCAAGATTGATTACGGCTTGATTATCGGTATGTCCTTCCACAAGAATTGATAAATCATCCTGAGTGTTCAATACGCGGGCAAGTTCACGCAATGCTTCTTTTCCGCGTTTATCAATATCCGCTTTTCCTGTTGAAAAAAGAAGTTGGTTTGACAGAGAAACATATACTCGCCCGTTAATAATATTAATCGATAATCCGCTGGTGGTAAAACCAAGCAGTGCATCGTTTAGTTTTGTTTTCAAGACATTCAATGTTGAATCGCGCACTGCCAAGCGGCGTTCTAGATCGCCGACGCGTTGTTCACGTCCAATAAGATCACGCTGAATTGAAGCAAGCGAAGAATCGCGAAGGGCAAGCGCTTGTTCATAACCTTTTAATTTTTGCTCGCGTAGCGCAACATCTTTTTGCAGTGCTTCGAGATTTGCCAATAATTTTTTGATCTCGGCAGAATTTTTTGTTTTCGACTGTTCGTAATTTTTGTTGACGATTTCCAGATCCTTTTCAAGTGAACGGACACGATCTCGCAATGTATCATTTTGATTTTGCAAATCTACAATCTGTTTATCGTTGTCTGTAATTTTATTTTTCAACGAAGTATTTTCGTCTGCTAAATTATCAATGCGAGTTTGCATAGACGACACGACATTTTTCAGTGAATCAACAGATTGTTGAAGTGAATCTCGTTGTGATTGCATCTCTTCAAACGATGAGAGAGAAACGCAAGCGGGAAGAGAAATTACAAGAATGAAAACAAAAAATAAAAAAGAAAACTTCATGGCGACCTCATAGAATTTATGTTATTAGAAAATAAAGAGTATCATACTTAAAGGCAAGGACTCAAAAAAGAAAATTTCCTTGCACAGCGTCTCTAAGTTTTGTATTTTTAATATTATTACGCAACAATCCACGGAGAGGTGGGTGAGTGGCTTAAACCAGCGGTTTGCTAAACCGCCGTACGTGTAAAAATGTACCCCCGGTTCGAATCCGGGCTTCTCCGCAAAAAGTTCGGGGTGTAGCTCAGCCCGGTTAGAGTGCTTGGTTCGGGACCAAGAGGCCGGAGGTTCGAATCCTCTCACCCCGACTATATAAAAAAGGATAACAATTTGTTATCCTTTTTTGTTTGTAACTACACAGAGTAAATATTTAACTTGACTTGCCATTTGGCATTATCGTTGGCGGGCAAGTGTCGAAGAATTTTTTCGATTAAACCATGCGAAGGTTTTTTCAGTTATTTAACGCGTGTAAATACCCTTCAAAACAATGAAGATTTTTTAAGGGATAACTAAATACGCTGTGTAGTTATCGAATTTCTTTTATAACACGAACGTTAACTTTTGCTGAATCTGAAATACCATTAAAAGAAATTCGAACCCATCCGCTGTCATTGGTATTTTTTGCGGCAAAAAGTCCTGTAGCATCTATTGTTCCAATAGTTGCATCGCAGTTCCAAACGGTAGCCATCGGAAGTGAAAGGGGATTATAATATTCATCTTTTCCTTCAGCATGAAATTGAAATGTATTTCCTTGAAATACGTCGGTTTTGTTTTCGAGTAAATTCAAATAATGTAACGTGCCAACAGGCGCAGTGCTAATAACCTGTAACGTATTTGCAACCGAACGTTCTCCGCCGGGATCTGATGGTGAATTGACAACTTGTCCGCGGACGACCATTGTTGTCGATCCGCCGCCATCAAGATTGAATGCATCTTTAATTCCTAAGGTGAGAAGAAAATTTGCCATCTCAGTAAAATTCATTCCTAAACTGGTCGATTGTCTTCCGTCAACAGTGCACAGATATACTTTCATACTGTCATCGCTTAGTCCAACAAATGTCCGTGGATGTCTCGCGTTATTAAAACTTGAACCGGATTGGTCGTAATCACCCAGTGTAGGAAAGGCAACTCCATCTTTAATCAAGTGACCGTTTCCTGAAATTAATTGAGTAAGACGTTTCACTATTGCTGGTGTAGTCGGATTGAATGTCAGAAATAATTTTACTGTATCGCCAATGGAAAAATTGTTAGTGATAAAAGTTGCCGGCACTCCACTGCCGCCGGAAATGACATATCCTTCAGTTGGAATTGAACTGTTCCCGGATGCTTTTTGTTTGATGACAACTCGGAGCGTATCATTTGCGGCCAATGGCTGTGAGAGAACTTCCAATACTGCTTCACGACAACTTGCATCAGTTCCAGTGACTGATCCTTTGTATGAACTATAGAGAACAGTCTTTCCCGTTGCTTGAGCTGTATTGCTTTCGTTTATGACAAGCGTTGCACCATTTTTTGCAAAAATCTTTCCTGAAAAACCAAATCGATCTAAATACACGTTTCGATTTTCGGTGAAGACAAAACTAGATTTTGATTGAGAGATGCCGAGAACAGGTTTTCCGTTTGCAACCTGATTATGAACAGGCCAGCCCGTTTCAAAACTAAAAAATCCGCCGTTGATTGCGCCGATTACACGATGCCCGACTTTATCATTCGCAGCAGATTGAACAGTCGTTTTCGTCAATCCGCCGGCCGGTTTGTATGTTTCAAATGTTAAGTGCGGGTTGGTAATATCAACTTCAAGAACATCTAAGGTGAATGGTCCCGGTAATGTATACTGAGTGTGAATTACTCCGGGTGCGACAATAGCTGTTGAAACCGTATCTGATAACGAGAATGCTTGACAAACAAGAGCAACAATGAGTACCAAAAAAGTTTTCATAGGCGTGGTATTTTTTAAGGATGATTTATTTGAGGTGTTCATAGAAAATTAAGGGGGTTACTCTATGAATTGGGAGATTTGAATCAATGGTGGACTGTTGCGGGATCTCCGCCAGAGGCGGACAGAGAACCTGTTGATGTTCCCGATGTGTTGCATCGGGACGCTCTCCTGTGTTGTGAGAATTTTCAATAAGTTTTATTTGGTGGACCGTAGCGGGATCGAACCGCTGACCTCTTGCATGCCATGCAAGCGCTCTCCCAACTGAGCTAACGGCCCTTAGCAAATGAATCTTCATAAATATAGGAAACAAATTGAAGAAAGAAAATATTTTCTTTATACTGTATCATTCACAAAGGCAAAATAATGTCGCTTTTTAAAAAACAGCTTACCGTTTCACTCTTACCGTTCAATTTCAATCTGCAATTTGAATTTCATATTCATGACGATATTCGCAAAAAATATGAGGTAGATGATACTTTATTTGCTTCAACAGGCAATGTTGTCTTCCCAAACTATCGGACTGTGCGTGAACTTGCGTCTAAAATCAATCAAACTCGAAAACGTACCGGCGAAAGCAGAAATGAAATTAGTGCTGGGAAGTTGAATGCTATGGGATTGATTGATGAGATCAATCATGTGATTATACGAATGTATGAAGAACAGGAAAATCCCGGCGTTATCCATCGAGCATATCAGTTTCTGAAGAAGACTATTGGTAATGAAAAATTAGAATCAACATTACAACAATTTTTAACATTGTTTCCTCCGGCAGCAATCTATAAGAATCTGCAAACGGTTGAAAATTATTTCATTCAAACAACCAATGGAAAGCAAAACAAGGAAATTGCTTTGGAAGAAATGATGATGCTGTTTCTTTCAAATTTCAATCCGGCGTGTGCGGAGTTCAAAGAACTATTTGATGATTCAACGTTAGTGAAGGATACCGATTATAACGCAATTATTTTTTCATTAGAACAATTCTTCACCTATGAAAAGCCTTTCGGACCAGATCGTGCATTCTTATTCGATGTTTTGAAAAAACCAATTCTCACAAATCCGAACAGTCTTGAAGCCCAGCTAAAATTCATAAAAGAACACTATGGAGTTTTACTCAGTCCAAAATATTTTAATAAAATTTCTGGAAGTTTGGAATTCACGAAAGAGGAAGAAGAATATCTTTGGAAAACTGCTCATCCCGCCGGCGGTGGAATTCCGTCCGTAGAAACATTCGTTCCCGTCTATACACAAAGTGAAAAATTATCTGCCGAAGAACGTCTGCAACGAGAACGGTTATCGCATGCAAAACCTGAGGATTATGTTTATGCTGAGCATGAACAATTCACTCCCGATACAGATTGGATGCCCAATGTAGTATTGATTGCAAAGAATATATATGTCTGGCTCGATCAACTTTCCAAAAAGTATCAACGCGAGATTAAACGGCTCGACCAAATTCCTGATGAAGAGCTTGACCAATTAGCACGTTGGAACTTTACAAGTTTATGGCTGATTGGCGTTTGGGAACGGAGTACGGCATCTAAGCGGATAAAACAAATTACGGGAAATATGGATGCCGTTTCGTCTGCATATTCATTGTATGATTACGAGATCGCACGAGATCTTGGTGGTGAAGATTCGTTTCAGCAATTGAATTACCGTTGTTTGCACAGAGGAATTCGTCTTGCTGGAGATATGGTTCCAAACCATATGGGTCTATTCTCAAAGTGGGTTATTGAGCATCCGGAATATTTTATTCAATCCAACCATCCTCCGTATCCGAACTATAAATTTAGCGGCGAGAATCTTTCTGAAGATCAAAATATTGAACTGCGCATTGAAGACGGCTATTGGAGCCGAAGTGATGCCGCAGTTGTCTTTCAACGAATTGATCGCCGCAACGGCGAAGTACGATATTTCTATCACGGCAACGATGGAACAAGTATGCCGTGGAATGATACTGCACAATTGAATTTATTGCGCGCAGATGTTCGAGAGGCAGTGATTCAAAATATATTTCATGTTGCAAGAAAATTTTCGGTTATCCGTTTTGATGCGGCAATGACATTGGCAAAAAAACATTTTCAACGGTTATGGTATCCAATGCCGGGAACATCCGGAGTCCCTTCACGACAAGATCATAGTTTATCTCGCACAGAATTTGATCGGATGTTTCCCGTGGAATTTTGGCGTGAGGTTGTGGATCGCTTCAATATAGAAATGCCGCATACACTGTTGCTTGCGGAAGCGTTCTGGTTAATGGAAGGATATTTTGTCAGGACACTTGGTATGCATCGAGTGTATAATAGTGCATTCATGCATATGTTAATGAAAGAAGAGAACGAAAAGTTCCGAGCCACCATTAAAAACACGTTGGAATTTAATCCGGAAATTCTGAAACGGTATGTTAATTTCATGAGCAATCCGGATGAACAGACCGCGGTGGAACAATTTGGTAACGATGATAAATATTTTGGTGTTGCAACATTAATGATCACATTGCCGGGATTGCCGATGTTCGCCCACGGGCAGATTGAAGGTTTCAAAGAAAAATATGGAATGGAATATCAACGAGCATATTACAATGAAATTCCTGACGAATGGTTGATTCATCGACATGAACACGAGATATTTCCACTGACAAAAAAGAGGTATCTGTTCAGTCAAGTAACGAATTTTGAGTTCTATGATTTTCATGATGATAACAGATACGTTAACGAAAATGTCATTTCATACTCTAATCGCGCAGGCAAAGAATGTGCCGTGGTATTTTTCCATAATAAATTTGCCGAATGTAAAGGGTATATAAAACATTCGGTACCGAAAGCAGTTGGAGAAGGTGGGAATATACGTTCTATTCCATTATTGCAATCATTACAATTTCAAGCATCCGATAAAATATTTTATCGCTTTCGAGATCGCAAGTCAATGTTAGAGTATCTTTGTTCCGGGAAAAATATTTCTAAACAAGGAATCCGAGTTGAATTAAAAGCTTTTGATTATGTCGTATTCACCGATTTTCAAGAAATATTTGATGTTACCGGAGAATATGCACTGCTTGCCAAACGTTTAGAAGGAAAAGGGACGAGAAGTCTGGACTCGTTATTAAACGAAATGCGATTGCAACCTTTCCATTCAGCATTGAAGCAAGTGTTTTCACATTTTGATCTTACAGTGTTTGCTTCAACAACCGATGTTCTTTATAATGAATTGGAAAAGCAATTCTCCATCGGTTCCACAATAACAGAATACTCGGAAAGAGTTTCACATACAACGGAAAGAATGCAACAATTTTTTTCTTTGCTGGCATTGGAACAAAAACGAACTTCAAGAACGTCTAAGAATAGCAAACAACCAATCGGTCAACAGTTATTTATATCTCCCGTACCGGTGATGTTGTATTGTTTAGCGATTGAATTGAAAATAGTATTATCGGAAAAAGAAAAACCTTCCTCATCGGTTGATGTTTTTCAATTATTGAAACTTCGTGAAGCGTACTTCACTATTATCACCGATCATGGAATTGACAGAAATAATGCACAGAACATCATAACGCTGATACAAAATCTTATTCGACTGCATGATGAAGTTGTTGAAGCAGAAATTAAAATTCCTACAGTGATAGAGAAATTGTTCAGCGATTTTGACATGGCAAGCTTTCTGAATGTGAATGAACATAATGGACAATGGTATTTTAACAAAGAACAATTGGAAGTATTATCATCATGGATGTTCACGATTCGTTTTCTTTTCAGTAATTCAGTGATTGAAAAAGAGAGCGTGCAATTGATTGCTAAAAATAAATCAGGTCTCAACGAAGTTGCGAAAACAGCAGGGTATAGAGTTGAGCAATTTAAGGAATTAATGATTACTGCACTGGAGAAAGAAAAATCGATTAAAAAAGTGTCAAAGAATGTAAACAAACTCTTTTGAAACCTTAAAAAAGAAAATTTCACCTGTGGAAAAAACAAAGACAACAACTAAGAGTGATCTGAAACCCCAAAACGGGAGTGTGAAAAAAGACACAACGATGATGTTTGCATTGATTTTTAAAATATTCTAATTATATTGTACTCGACCTTTGCAATACTTATTCCCCTGAGTGTTGCATATTTTGGGTCGAGCCAGACGGACCCCCAACGTCTGGCTTTTTTTTAACAGCGGAGGAGATGTCATGGCAAAACAAATTCTAAAAGATAAATCGACAAAAAAAACTAAAAGAGATGAATCTCTCAGTCTTGAGCCAATCAATTACCAGATCATTATAGCAGGTGTAGTGATTATTGTAATCGGCTATTTTGCATTGAGTGCGCAACCGTGGGATAATCCCATGGCATTAACTGTTGCTCCAATTTTACTTGTACTCGGATACTGTGTCGTGATTCCGATAGGAATTATTTTCCGCCGGAAAAAAACTGAAGATGTTGGAACAGAAGTTGGGCAGCAATAGTTTTATATTCTACCGTTGCAAAACGCGAATTTTTTTAGTATATTTATTCCACTTTTGTAAGTGATGATCGCGTAGCTCAGCGGTAGAGCATCTGCCTTTTAAGCAGAGGGTCGATGGTTCGAGACCATCCGCGATCACAATTTTTCTATCCAAAATCCTGCAGATTGCGGGATTTTGTTTTTTAAATCCCATCCTTTTACTTTGAACTTTTAATGTGATAACTATTTTACTGTCACTTGAAACTCAAATCAGAGGTAGCTATATTCCAATCATAATCATCTTCTGGTATTCTCTATATTATCAGAATGAAAACAGAAAGCGTTCAAAAGTATCAACCAAGTGTAAAATCATATCCGATACTTTAAGATTTCATCAAGAGTAAACTCAACCAGAAGCAAATTGTGAATGGCTAAGATCATTATTGACAGTATACAATATTTAAAGACATGTTAGCTTGGTCACATTTGTAGAACTATTTTTTTATATATTACGAAGGCAACTTGATGTAATTATCTACTTTTTTTAAAATTTCACAAATAATAAAAGGAGATGCAAAATGAAAAAAAACTACTTCGGTTTAATTGTGTTCTTTTTTGTTGTTGTATTGTATTCCGGGTGCTCGGATGATTCTACTTCCGGTTCCGGTTCCAATATTCCAACGTATGCTGTAACGGCAACTGTTTTAAATCCACAAGGACAGAAGCAGGGGGGCGCGTTGTTATCCTTAAAAAATCCTCCGTTTCAAGATCCTAAATTCTCTGCGTACACAGACAGCAGCGGGAAAGCAACGATTCAGGCTCCTGAAGGGAATCAAATATTGGTGGCAAAAATGGGATCGGCATTTATTAGCGAAATCTCGGTGACGGTGAAACCGATCGCAGCAGGAACAATTGCCGATACACTAAGACTTGTTCAAAACACCGCCGTGAAAGTGCTTGTGGTGAAAGCAAGTGCGGAACAATTAGAAAATGTTTTACGGGTGATCGGATATTCAACATTTGATTCTATGCAGGTAAGCAGCTTGCGTGATTCGGTAAGAATTGATTCGACGAGGGCATTAGAATTATTGAAAAAATACACACTGATATTTTCCAATTGCGATGCAGGTAGTGAAAATGGATATCCTGTGCTTTCTCGTGTCCTGGGTCGTTACGTACAGCAAGGCGGGAAAGTGTACGGCGGACATTA
>JANONI010000391.1:0-7872 GCA_031420755.1 Bacteroidota bacterium
GATGCCGATCATTAAAAAGCTAAAAGCGGCACAATCTGCCGGCGGCGCGGAAAGCAAAAAACACTCAGCATTCCCTTAAAAAAGCGCGTCATTTCCGAGTGCCCTTATCGGGAACCTGCCTGCGCGTAGGGACCACCACCCAGGAAACCATAGAAAAACGTTATCCCGGCTTGCGTCGGGATAATGTTTTTATATGGTTTCCTGTCTGGTGGTTCTTACGCGCAGGCAGGTTCCCGATCCGAAGGATGCTTCGCATAAAAACATTCGGGAATGATGCGCTTTTTTAAGGGAATGCTGAGTGTTTTTTGCTTTCCGCGCCGCAAGCAGATTGTGCCGCTTTTAGCTTTTTAATGAGCGGCATCCCGTACAGCGGGACTTCGTCGTTCCGATGCGAAGCATACTTCGTATAAAAAACATCGGGACTTCTCGCAATGACATTTCCCTCAGGGAATTACGTTTTTTATGCTTTAGTCTAAAATCTAATAATCTGTTTTCTGAAATCTGAATTCAAAATTCTACAATCTAAAATCTTAAACTTGTGCTTGCATTAAACAATCTTACCGTAAACTTTGGCGAACGCTATTTGTTCGACGATATATCATTCACCATCAATCCGCACGACCGCATTGGGCTTGTAGGAAGTAACGGCGCAGGCAAATCTACGCTGATGAAGATCATTGCCGGCATCGATCCGCCGATGGAAGGAAGCGTCAGCAAAGCGCGGTTCATTTCGGTCGGCTACCTGCCGCAGGATGCGGTTGTTGATTCCGACGCATCGCTCTACACTGAAGTAGAATCCGCATTTGAAGATGTGCTGTTGATCGAACAGGAGCTGGGGGAAGCGTACGAAAAACTTGGCGTTACCGATCACACCAGCGAAGAGTATATGGAACTGCTGGAGATCATCGGCGAGCTTCAACATAAACATGAAGAAGCGGACGCGTATCGTTTGAAATCGAAAATCGAAACAGTACTGCTCGGTCTCGGATTTTCGATGGAAGATATGGAAAAAAATGTCCGCACATTC
This sequence comes from Bacteroidota bacterium, assembly GCA_031420755.1. GTDB lineage: Bacteria > Bacteroidota > Ignavibacteria > UBA10030 > UBA8401 > UBA8401. Next base: position 1,028 of record JANONI010000391.1, read on the forward strand.
AGCGGCGGCTGGCAGATGCGTATTGCGCTGGCAAAATTATTATTGAAAGAACCTTCCGTGCTGCTGCTGGATGAACCGACGAACCATTTGGATATTGAATCATTGCAATGGTTGGAAGATTATCTCCGCAATTACAACGGCGCAATCATACTTATCTCGCATGACCGTGCATTTTTAGATTCGCTCACAAAAAAAACATGCGCACTCTCGCTTGGCAATATGGAAATCTATGCGGGAAATTATTCCTTCTATGAAAAAGAACGGGTCTTACGAAAAGAACTAATGGTGAATGCGAAGAAGAATCAGGATTCGCAGTTGAAACAGACGCAGGATTTTATCGATCGTTTCCGATACAAAGCAAGCAAGGCGCGCCAAGTGCAGAGCCGCGTGAAGCAGATGGAAAAAGTGGAAATGATTGAGATAGAAGATGAAGAGGACGAAATCCGTTTTCATTTTCCAACGGCACAGTCCAGCGGGCGCGTGGTGATGGAATTGAAAAATATTCACAAAGCGTACCCGTCGGGAGACGGACGGGCAGGCGGCGAGAATATTGTCTATCACGATCTTACCTACACATTCGAGCGAGGCGATAGGATCGCTATCGTTGGTGTGAACGGGGCAGGAAAATCCACAATCTCAAAAATTGCTGCAGGAGTTGAATCCTATCAATCAGGCCAGCGGATTGAAGGATACAATGTCATCGTTTCGTACTTCGCGCAGCATCAGGCTGATGAATTGAATCCGAACAAAGAAGTTCTGCAAACAGTGGATGAAGTTGCAGAAGGGGAGATTAGGACGCGGCTTCGCTCTATTCTCGGTTCATTTCTTTTTAAAGGGGATGATGTTTTCAAAAAAGTGAAAGTGCTTTCCGGCGGCGAAAAAAGCCGATTAGCATTGGCAAAAATGCTTCTTGCTCCTGCAAATTTCTTAATCATGGACGAACCGACAAACCATTTGGACATGCGTTCCAAAAAAGTTTTGCAGGAAGCGTTGAAAGAATTTGACGGAACATATCTGATCGTTTCGCACGATCGCGCATTTTTGGATGAGATTGTGAACAAAGTGCTCGAAATTTCACACACCGGAGTCCGTACGTATCTCGGCAATGTGAGCGAATATATTGCGAAGAAGAAGATTGAGAAGAAGCAATTGTTAGCAGACAATGTTCAAATTAAAAAAGAAAATTCTAAACCCGAAACGCGAAACCCGAAACATGAAGTAGAAAGTCAAAAGTCAAAAGTTAAAATTGAAACAGATAAGTCGAAGAAGAATCCGCATCAACTGAAAAAGAAATTGGAGCAGATTGAAAAAGATATTGCTGCTACAGAAGAGCAAAAAGCATCGCTTGAAAAGAAAATGGGAAGCGGCGAATTTGTGAAGTACCCGTTGAAAGCAAAAACGATCTCCGCCGATTATGATACGGTAACAAAAAAACTGAATGTGTTGATGGAAGAGTGGGAGAAAGTTTCTGCGGAGTTAGAGAACTGATATATTTGAACCGCAAAGGCGCAAAAACGCAAAGAATTTTTTATGGAAGCACGGACGCAAGTCCGTGCAAAATTTCTTCTTTGTGCCTTCGCGTCTTTGCGGTTAATCATTAAATTTGGTAAAGACTAAAAACATATCTGCACTCGGATGGATGCTCTTCAGCGCATTCTGTTTTGCGTTGATGGGCGCATTCACGCATTCCTTAAAAGATACATTCGACTGGCGCATCACCGGATTTGCCCGCGCATTCATCAATTTTATTTTTGTGGTTGCGCTGGCGTATGCAACAAAAAAACCGTTGATCTTCAAAGCGCCGTCGTCGTTGTGGTGGAGAAGTGTTGTCGGTTCAATTTCCATTCTCGGAACGTTTTATGTGTTCGCCAATCTTCCTCTTGCCGAAGCAACATCGCTGGTCAATCTTGTTCCCATTTGGATGGCACTTATCATTGCATTCGTCGCTAATCAATCTGTCCCGCGAACGGTGTTGATCTCCATCTTATGCGGAATTGCAGGAGTGTATTTTATCCAGCAGCCGCATTTCGAGCAAGGAAATTTTGCGATCGTGGTCGGAATTTTTCAGGCGTTGTTTGCAGCAATTGCAGTGTATAATCTTCATCGCACAAAACATCTTCATCCAACCACTGTCGTTGCGCATTTTACCGGAGTAGCGAGTGTCATTACATTCATCGTTATGATCCCGTCTCTTCCGCATTTAATTGACGGAATGAAATACTCTTATCCAGTTATCTTTGCGTTGTTCGGTATCGGTCTCAGCGGAACAGCTGCGCAGTTGGCAATGACCCGCGCGTATATGCTCGGCAATCCGGCGCAGAATTCTACAGTCGGTCTTGCTCAAGTTGCATTCGCTACCATCTTTGATATTGTCTGGTGGAATCGTTCATTCAGTCTCGAAACGGTTGTTGGAATATTACTCATCACCGTACCGACAACTTTTTTTGTGGCAAGGATTCAGTTAAGAAATAGAGCACAGAATATATAAGAGCGGCTGTTAGCTTTTAGCCGTTGGCTATTAGCTAATCATAATGCTAACTGCTAATAGCCAATAGCTAAAGGCTATCAAATTTTTTTCCAAAACCATATGACAAACACATTCTACAATGCATTCGATACGCAATGCCGCGAAGAAGAACGGAAGCACGATTATCGCACGCCGTTCGAACAGGATCGCGATAGAATTATTCACACTGCATCGTTCCGCAGACTGCAGGCAAAGACGCAGGTGTTTCTTTCCGGCGAATATGATTTCTACCGCACACGGCTGACGCATTCGCTGGAGGTTGCGCAAATCGGACGAGCCATCTGCACTTACTTGCAGAGAAAAAGTGCATTTTTTACTGAAACATTTTTTGTCGACGCGAATCTTGTTGAAGCAATTTGTCTTTCGCACGATCTGGGTCATCCGCCGTTTGGTCACGCCGGAGAGCGAACATTGCACGATGTGATGAAGCCGTTCGGCGGATTTGAAGGAAATGCTCAGACACTCCGATTGCTGACAGAAACGATCTATTCGGATAAAGTTTCGCGGAAGGGAATGAATCCTACGCGCGCATTTCTTGACGGCGTTCTAAAATATAAAACGCTGTACGGTGAATTGGATAATCCAAAAAACCATTTCATCTATAATGAGCAGAAACAATTTCTCGATTTTGTGTTTGAAGGAATAGATATTACCAAGACAATTGCAGCAGGAAAGCAGCGGGATAATTTTCGCAGTATCGAATGTCAGATCATGGATTGGTCGGACGATGTTGCGTATTCGCTGAACGATGTTGCCGATGGTATCCATTCTGGATTCATCACGCAGTCGAAAATTGAACGCTGGGCTGAACAACAATCGTTGAACGAAGATCAAAAAGAAAGTCTAAAAAAATTATATGTCGCAATGGATAATGGAAATGTTGAACGTTATCTTTCAGGCAAGATCGGAACATATATCGAATCGGTTAGCGTTGTTGAGACGAACAATCCGATGAGCAGCAAAACAAATCGCTATCGTTTTGATCTGCTGATCGATGAAAAAGCAAAACAAGAATCGAAGATGTTCAAACAATTGTCGTTCGATCTTGTTTTCCTTTCGCCGCAATTGCATCAAGTGGAACGGAAGGGAGATTATCTATTGAAAAAGATATTCGATACATTCAACGAGGCATATATCAACAGTGATACGTTCTCCACACATCTTCTTCCGCCGTACGTCGAACAGAATATGCGTAACGCAACTCATGGTGATCAACGGGTCAGATTAATTTGTGATTATATTGCGGGAATGACCGATGGATTTGCGATCAGAACATATAAACGCTTGTTCGATCCGGAATTTGGCTCGTTGGTAGATTTGATTTAAAGCAATGGATAATTGACAATTGATAATGGAAAATGAATATAATCTGTGAAATCCCTACGGGTCGTAGACTGTGGCATATTGTTCTTTACTAAATTGTAATTATGAAAGTGATAATGGAATCTGAAAAAATAAAACTGCAATACGGCGATATCGTCGAACTCACCATTGAATCAACCGGATCCGAAGGAAAAAGTATTGCCCGCGTTGATGGGCTCGTCATTTTTGTTGAAGGGGCGGTTGCCGGTGACGTTGTGAAAGCAAAGATCGGAAAATCAAAAAAGAACTTTGCCGAGGCGAAAGTTGTTGAAGTGATCAAACCGTCTCCGCAGAGAATTGAACCGCGCTGTCAATATTTCGGAACGTGCGGTGGCTGCAAATGGCAGCATGTAGAATACAACGCTCAATTAGCATTTAAACATCAGCATGTTGTAGATGCGCTTGAGCGGATCGGCGGATTTAAAGGATTGAACATTCTTCCAATTGTCGGATCGGAAGATATTTTTTTCTATCGTAACAAATTGGAATTTTCATTTAGTGTAAAGCCATGGCTGGCGGAACAAGACTTGGCAAGTCTTTCAGACTTGCCAAGTCTCTCGTTGGGTTTTCACGTTCCTCAGCGTTGGGACAAAGTGTTGGATATTAATGAATGTTTTCTGCAATCAGAATTGAGTACGGGAATTTTGAATGCCGTGCGGAAATTTGCGTTGGAAAACAATATCCCTGCCTATGAACAGGAAACAGAAAGCGGATATTTCCGCAATCTGGTCATTCGCGAAGGGAAAAATACGGGCGATGTGATGGTGAATATCGTATCGTTTGAAGATTCACCGGAAGTGATGGAGAAATTGAGTGCGGAATTACAAAAACAATTTCCTAAAATTACAACGATCATCAATAATATTACGAAAAGAAAATCGCAAGTGGCGCTTGGCGAATATGAAAAAGTGTATTACGGCGATGGGATCATTCATGATAAACTTGGGAAATATATTTTTCAAATTTCAGCAAATTCATTCTTTCAGACCAATACGAAACAGGCGGAAAAATTATATTCCATCGCGAAAGAATTTGCAGAATTGAAACCGACCGATGTTGTGTACGATCTCTATTGCGGAACAGGAAGTATTGGAATTTATATTTCTGATTCAGTAAAGCAAGTGATCGGAATTGAATTGATGGAGAGTTCGATCCAAAATGCAAAGAAGAATGCAGAATTGAACGCTATTGAAAATTGCGAGTTCATCGCAGGCGATCTGAAAGATCGGCTAACAAAAGATGTTGCGTGGAAAGAACAATTCGCGCAGCCAAACGTTATTATTGTCGATCCGCCGCGGAGCGGCATGCATCCGAAAGCAGTGGAAGAGTTAGGAAAGATGCAGGTTCCAACAATCGTTTACGTCAGTTGTAATCCCGCCACGCTCGCTCGCGATCTGCAATTGCTTTCGCCATTTGGATATGTGATAGAAAAAGTTCAGCCGGTGGATATGTTTCCGCACACGTATCATATTGAGTGCGTGGCGAAAGTGGTGTTGAAGTAAACAGAAAAATGTCTGACATCTCAGAGATTTATAGTATAAGAGGCATCTGAAAAATGTATCCGCACGCTTTATGCGTGCGTAAAAAAACGTAAAATCAATCGCTTTTCGCAACCGTAAAGGTTGCGGATACTATGGTTCAGATATTTTTCAGATGTCTCTATAATTGATTCGATTTAAAATCCGTAAGAAAGTCCTGCAGAAAGATTTATTCCACTGTAATTCATTTCGGTATTCTTTATTGAGACACCTTTGGCATCTCTAAATTCATCAACGACAATAAACCGGTACGCAATATCAATTGTTGCGCCCAGTGTTCGTTCAATCGGAATCACTTGCTGCAGATTAAGTCGAAAACCGTATCCCTCTCCTTCATACGTCGTTTCGGAATTTGAATATCCTGGAACGGAAGTTTCCTGCGTGATTCGCGCAAGAGCATAAATAAATGCAATCTCTGCTTTTGCTATTGTTTTAAGCAACACCGAACCTGTTCCAATGGAAAATGGGTAAAGCGAATAACGGTATTTTGTTGATGATTCTACTTTCGTTATTGCATTTGGATCGTTTTGTGTAACATTGGTGATAAACGAATATGTGCGTGACGAAGTTAACATTTCAGCACGAAGGGTTATAAATGTGGGCAAATTTTTTGGACGATAAGCGATCCACATTCCCCACTGTGCCGGTCGTTTAATTGGAAATTCATCTGAGTTGAAGATGGAATTATTGTATTCAATCTGATTATTCATTTTTTCAGGGCTAATGAATGCAAGTCCTCCGGTAATTCCTATACTCAACATTGGACGCGGAACAATGGCATAAATCGTATCGCGTTCAGTAGAGGATGAAGAAAACACATCATCATCTTGAGAAAACAGTGGAGTGAAAAAACACCAGACGAGAACACAAAAGAATAATTTTTTCATAAAATTCTCCTATTTCTTAATTGCTAAAACACGAATGATTACGGTCTGCGGTGATAAACCCTGCATTTCAATCGTGTAAGTGCCGGAAGGAACTTGAATACCGCGTTTATTTCCGCCATCCCATTTTGTTCTGAATACTCCCGCAGGATGAGTGGAATTACTGACCAATGTTCGGACCGGCTCCTGCAACGGATCGTACACAATGATTGTTACATTCGATGCAGAACCGCCGGTTACCGGAATTCCATATTCAATAGTGGTGGTATCGGTAAATGGATTTGGAAAATTCTGTTTTAGAAAAAAATCAGGCGGCGGCGTTCCGATGCTTGTTTGCGGACCGGTTGTCGGTTCAATGTTGCAGGATGAAAAAAGAATTGGTAAGACACAGACAAAAAATAATTGAAAGTTTTTCATAGAATCTCCGTAAATATTACCAGAAAAAAATTACAGAATCTTTACTACGAAAGCAACCATTGTTCAAAGAAAGTGACTACACGCATTTCATAATCTTTACCACCCACTTCCTGAACA
>JANONI010000392.1:0-8274 GCA_031420755.1 Bacteroidota bacterium
GTGTTTCGCCGACCTCTCTACGAGCCGTAGGCCGGTCAGTGATTTTAGGGCCAGCGGAACAGAGTTCCGCGATACGTAAAGCCGACCTCTCTACGAGCCGTAGGCCGGTCAGTGATTTTAGGGCCAGCGGAACGGAGTTCCGCGATACAATTATTCCAAATACTTCATATTAACATACGCCCATTTCCAATCTTCCCATTTCTTACATAACCCAGCTTTTACCGGATTTTGTAAAACGTATGTTATGATCCTTCGTAACTCATTTCCATCTCTCACAACGTGATCATAATTTTCATTTTGCCAAAACTTTCCGCTCCGATTTAAGATTGAATTAGATCTTAGAGCAGTAAACGTTTTAATGCGCTTTAATATGTTGTTGAGAGGAATATTTTTATGCTTCATATCAGCCACGAGATGAACGTGATTTGGCATGATGCAGAATGCTATAACCTCATACTCGGTTGTATTGTAAAACAGTATTGCATCATAAACAAGTTTTGCAATATCAGAATTATCCAGCCAGCGAATGTCTGTGCTGATTCGATCTAAGTAACTATCAAAATGCCCAAAATATCTTTTTTGCTCATCTTCGATAAGAAATGCTCTTTTTTCAATATCAGTTTCTTTTTGTATTTCTTTCTCGCGATCATTGCGTTCTTGATAAAGCTGAACAATAATTTCTTTTGGGAGAGAATTTGCCAGTCGAAATGTTGCAAAAAGAATTGAATCTTTTGGTTGATAATGTGGCAGTCTTCTGCGGTAATATTGTTTGAGTTCTTTCATGGTTTCAAAAGCGCAGAACGGAGCTCCGCGATACGTATCGCCGACATCCAGTCGGTGTTGTTTAAGAACTAGCGAGACAGAGTTTCGCAATACGTATCGCCGACCTCTCTACGAGCCGTAGGCTGGTCAGCGTTGGCTTAGAACATGCGGAACGGAGTTCCGCGATACATTAACCTTTTCCGATTGTTACCCTGCGCACAACCCCAAGTTTTTTCCCAAAGAATAATTCTCCAACGGAAGTGAATTTTTCGGGTGAGTCGCTCACAAAAAATTGCACATTCGGTTTTTCTTTGCTGGTATTTCGCAAGTCAAGATTATCAAGCATTGCTTCTACTGTCGCGGCGGCGGCTTCACCAGAATCGATCAGCGTTACGGAACCTTTAGTTACTTTGGTAATTGTTTTTTTCAACAGGGGATAATGTGTGCATCCGAGAATCAGAGTGTCAATCTTTTCGGTGGTCAACGGAAAAAGATAATCATGAACAATCAATTCCGTCGCTGTATGTTCAAGCCATCCTTCTTCAACAAGCGGAACAAATAACGGACACGCTTTGCTGAACACAGTAACGGAATTGTTCAACCGTTGTAATTCATGCGCGTACGCATTGCTGTTCACCGTTCCCGATGTACCGATAACGCCAATGCGTTTATTCTTTGTGGAACGCATTGCTGCTTCTGCGCCGGGAATAATAACACCCGTAACAGGAAGGTTTGCACGCTTTTGTACAACATCTAACGCGACCGCCGAAACAGTGTTGCACGCAACAACAATCATCTTTACATCTTTGGAAAGAAGAAAATCAGTGTCGTCCTGCGTGTATTCCCGAACGACTTGCGGAGATTTTGATCCGTACGGAACACGCGCCGTATCACCGAAGTACACAATATTTTCATTCGGCAGTTTTTCCAGCAATGCGCGAACAACGGTTAATCCGCCGATACCGGAATCGAACACGCCGATTGATTTTTGATTTTTAGTTGCCATAGAGCGTTAAGCCACACCTGCCCGCCGCTCTGCTTTGGCAGGCGGGGAGCACACAGAGGAAAATAATAAAATTTTAATTTGAGATTCTACGAATTCCATCAATCAATCGTTTTTCACCAAAATTGATTAGCAATGCTCTTTTCAATCCGGTAGCTTTTAAGTATGATAATGTTTGAGCCAATGCAACGTCAGGGAGAGAAGAAACGGATTTTAATTCAACGATCACCTGCTTTTCGACCAGAATATCCAATCGTTGACCTTTGATAATCCTTCCTTTGTAGATGACGTCAACCGATACCTGCCGTTCGAATGCCAATCTTTCTGTTTCTAATTCTAAACACAATGCCTCTTCATAGATTGATTCCAGCAGTCCACACCCGAGTATTTTGTGAACTTCTATTGCAGCACCAATAATTTTTTCAGTCAACGGGTCCATTTTACTCTCTGTGCCCTCTGTGGCTAAATATCTAGTTGTACAATCATTAACTGCTGAATAGTATGCAATATTTTCTCGCGAAGAAAGAGTTTATCTTCATCAGAAAATATTTTCTTCCCGTCCTGCGTCCGGACATAGAACGAGTCAACAATGCCGTCGCCGCGCGTTGCAAGTTTTGCAAAATCGATCTGTAATTTCGCTTTGGACAGTGTTTGTGTAATTTTATACAGGAATCCGGTCATATCGGGAGCATAGATATCAATAATTGTATGCTTCGCGCTGTCATGAAAGTCAACATCTATACGGATATTCGGATGCATTAATGGTTTTGCCCGTCGTTTCCACCGGCGATGGTGGCGGTCGAATAATTTTTCGAGTGATTCTTTCTGCGATAATACATTTTCCATATCGCGTACGATCATCGTCTGTTGTTCCGGTGTCAATATTTTTTTTGTCGCCGCATCAACAACGCGGAACGAATCCATCACGAAACCGTCTTCCCGCGTGTAAATATGCGCATCGAAAATGTTTGCATCGTTTGCAGAGAGTACGCCGCAGACTGTTGCAAGCAGGAGCGGCGCATCGCGGGTGATGACAACAACTTTGGTATGAGCATCTTCATTTTTAAAAAGAACCGAAACAGTATTCAATGTCCGAATCTGCGATTCAAATTCGTCAAGCTCTTTCTGTGAGTAAGGAGTAGAAAAAATCTGTTTGCTCTGTTCGGATTTTTGTGTTAGATATGTTCGAGTTTTTAGATACAACTCTTGCAGCAGCATTTCTTTCCAATTCGTCCAGACATTTTTATTTACCGCCGAAAGATCCGCGAAGGTAAGAATGAACAACAGGTCGAGCTGTTCAGGACGGGAGAAGTTTTTGGAAAATTCTTCGATCATCGCGGTATCATTTGTATTGCGCCGGAAGGCGATCTGCTCCATAATCAAATGATTTCTGATCAAAAATGCTACGTCATTATGTTCATCGAGAAATCCGAACCGTGCTTGAACTTTTTTCCACACATCAACACCAGTAATCTCGTGTCCCTGAATGCCGAGCGGCTTTGCAATATCATGAAAAAGAATTGCCAAATAAAGAGTCTCTTTGTTTGGAAGCGAACGAAATGTTTTTCCGAGCACACTGTCACTCTTCTGTAATTTTTCGGCATGCTCAAGGGCGATTAGTGTGTGTGCATCCGTTGTGTAATAATGATACATGCTGTGCTGAAAGAATGCCACCAAATTTCCCCACTCATCAATGATCTTTCCCAAAACATCGGCATCGTTCATCATTTGAAGTGTAACAGAAACATTATTCTGCAGACGAAGAATCTCCATTAGTACAGTTGCAACCAACGATATATCGCTTGCAAAGAATTTTTGATTTCGCAGCACTGCAGCACACGAAGCATGAAGTTGTGAGCTCATCTCAACGGAATGAACGCCGCACCAGTAGAATGCACGAACAATATCCGCAGGAGAGGAAAATTCTTTCACAACATTGCGAACAAATAGTTGTTCGTTTCGTATCACAAAAAAATCGTCAAGAATCTGTTCACGCTTTTTTACCCACACCGATGAAGCGGTTCGTTTTCGAAATTGATTAATGAGCAGTTTATTTAATCGATAGATGATGCGCCCGTGCAAGAAATATTCTCGCATACATACTTCCACGGATTCAACAGGCGTTGCGCGACGGTATCCGATCGATCTGGCGATCTCCAACTGTTTTGAAAATTCAAGAATATCCTGCTGCGATCCAGAATGATAATGAAGCTCATTTCTCATTCGCAGTATTCCATCGAATGCATGAATTGCTTCGTTCAATTCTTCGGATGAAAGGATACCGTCATCAGTCAGTTGGTGAAACAATGTTACGCAGGCGGATTCGTTGGAACGGAAAGGATGAAGCGAAAAATATTTGATATCCGTTGAACGATAGATCCACACAAGCGAATGAACATCGCGAACTCCGCCGGCACTGTTCTTCAAATTTGGTTCGAGCAATTTTACGGAATGTTCGTATTTCCGATGCCGTTCATCAACGCCTGCTATCACCGATGAAATGAATTTGAGGTCTTGTTTCTTTTCAATGTGCGAAAGAAACGCATCGGTATAGTGTTCCATCAGCGCAGAATTTCCACAGACATAACGGCTTTCAAGCACGGAAGCCCACACATCAACATCGGTTTGATAAAGATTCAGACAATCTTTGATCGTGCGAACACAATGACCGACATCGAAACCGAGATTCCATAACGAGTGAAGGAATTGCTGTGCTGTTTCAGCGTTCTCAGCTTTCGTTTGTTCATTCTCGAACAGGATCATCACATCAACATCGCTGTGCGGAGCCATTTCAAACCGACCGTATCCGCCGAGAGCAACAACGGCAAACATAGTACGCGGTTCCTCAGAAAGTTCTTCCCACAACTTCGTGAGCGTGGAATCAACCAACTGTGAAAGTTCCGATGCAACTTCTAATCCGCCGGCACCACTGCGGTGAAATCGGAAAATATTTTCGTATTCCTGTTTGAAATATTCTTTGATTGGCATTATCTAAATATAGAACAAGTAGGGAGAATTACAATATTGCAGCGGTAAAATTATTGACTTTGGTAGTATTTTATTTGATCTTTATCCAGAGGTAAATTATGAATATTACAAAATCTTACATTGTTGATGACAATGGTAAACCATCTGCCGTAGTTATTGATTACAAAACGTTTTCAAAAATAGAAACGTTATTGATGGATTACGGTTTGGGAAAAGCGATGGAAGAAGTGCAAAACGACGAAGATGTTGATATTATTGAAGCAATGAAACAAACAGCGTATAAACCCCAGTGATAAACGATGGAAGTATTTTTTAAGAAAACGTTTCTTAAAGATATTCAACGCCTGCCAAGCACTATCCAATCTCAAATACATCCCATTATATTTGTTGAAGCTCCAAACGCAAAAAACCTTTACGACATACACAATGTGAAAAAACTTGTAGGATATACATCATATTTTCGGATTCGAGTGGGTGTATATCGTATTGGATTTACCGTAGAGGGTGATAGAGTTATTTTTATGCGCGTATTACATCGTAAAGAAATGTATCAGTATTTTCCATAAAAACTACGTCATTACAATTTCCTCGCCACCACCGCAACATCTTTCATTGTTTTTGCCGTTCCGCCGAAATTGTCTAATGCTTCAAACAGAACGATATACATTCCTATGCGGACGCGGTTTCCGTCGTCATCCATTCCGTTCCAAATAATTGAACCTGTGGAGGGTGAGAGTTCATTTTGCGCAAGTCGGCGGATCATTCTTCCGGTAACATCAAAAATGCGGACACGTATTGTTGTGCTGTTGGCCGGCAAAGAATAATTGATGGACAAAAAATCTTCAAATCCGTCGTTATCCGGAGAGAACGGATTGGGAGAAAGATTCAATGATGAATTTTGAATTGTTGATTTTGTAAAAATACTATTAGAAACGGCAGGAGTAGCACCGGCAGTTGAAACCGAAGAACTCCAATTTCTTGCATCGTTGCTTAGTATAGAAGGATTAATTCGTTCAAGCGATCTGCCGGCGGAAGAAATATTTTTTAAATGCCACGATGGGGAATATTGCACGCTGTCTATTTGTGTATTTGTAAGATCAACAAGCACAAGGTCTTCGCCGGAATTGTTTAAACTGAGCGATGTATTGATTGCAACGTATGTTTTATCGAGCACGGGGAACTGTGTGAACAACGAAGAATCTGAAGCAACGATAAAAAATCTGTTTGGAGGAACAAGCAATCTCATTTTAGAAAGAGGAACAATCGTTCTCGCACCGGAAGATGATGGCTGATCCATCAATTTCCAATCCGCAATATCAATCGTATCCGTCGAACGGTTCAGCAGTTCAACAAATTCAGCATTTCCTTTCAGCGGTTCGTACATTATTTCGTTGATAACAAAAGTTTGCGGATGATAATTTTTTGCAATGCTTACAATCGCCGCATTATTTGTAACTCTCTGATCGAGCGCAAATTCGGCAGATACAATAATAAAATGTTTTCCCTGCAGAGAAACATTCCAATTGAATGCGTCCGCCGCAGAATCGAGCGGCGCAAGTGTCGAAATCTGTGATAAAAATAAAAATTCATTTGTGTGTGCAATGCTGTCGTTGTTCACATCGTGAAAAAATTTTATGTTTACCGCTGTCGCTGTTTGTCTTCCTACATTGAAAATAATTGCAGAAACTCGTGTTCCATTCGAGGTATTCGTGGATGTAATACGCCGCATCTCCACATCAAAATCTTTTCGCGCAATACTATTTTCCACCCCTGCGTTCGGCATTGCCGATTTCCAGTTGGCAGAATCGGTGGATGACGAAAATATATCGAACCGTTGCAGCGAATTTCCATTCGCACCGCCCCACGCTTGCTTATAGTACACGCTGTCAATCATTCTATTCTGACTGTCGAACAAAACAACAGCATCCGGTGTGGTATTATTAAGCGAAGAAAATGATGCAATGAAAACCGGAACAGCAACCGTATGAAAAATTAAGAACGATGAATCGGCGGCAAGAATAAAATATGACTGCGGCGGTATCGGAATTACACTGTTCGTGATCGTCGTTTTGGTCGTTCCATTGTCCGACATTTTCCAACCCGCAATCGAAACCGGAAGAGTACTTCTATTATAAAATTCAACCCATTCGGGAATATCGCTGGGGGGACTGTACATAATCTCCGTTACAACAATACTTTGCGGTACCACAACAACTGTTACCGGAACAGAAACAGTGTTGTTCGCCAGCTCCTCATCGTTTGCTGAGATGATTTTCACAAATATTCTTTGCGGACCGGATCGATCGGCGAAGAACTGAGCGGAAACAACATTCGAATCCAATACAGCGATTGACGGAATCACTTGCTGCGATTTCAATTCATTTGTTGCGGCGATAGAATCGTTGTTTGCATCAAGATAAAATTCTACTGTAATGGAGTTCATTGCCTGCTTGCCGATATTCTCGATTGCAGCATTTACCGTGATGGTCTGCTCGATCATCGGGAAGCGAGGCGAAAAAAGAACTCTGCGAACCCGCGCATCAAATGTTTTTCTGGTGATACTGTTTTGCACGGCGGGTGTCGGCGGCGTAGAGCGCCAATTTGAAGAATCGGTTGATACTCCATCAACATCATATCGCTGCAGAGAATTTCCATTCGTGCCGCCCCACGCTTGTTTATAGTACACGCTGTCCATCGTTGCGCCCCGTTCATCGAACACAACAACAGCATCGGGAGTTGTGTTATTAAGAGTTGGAATTGCCGCCTGATACAACGGCGAGACTCCGGGAAAAATATTCTTGAATTGATTTGTATCGGTCGTAACGATAAAATACGATTGCGCAAGAACAACGGCTTGTACATTTTGGATCAACGCTTTCGTAGAGCCGTTGTCGGAAATTCTCCATCCGCCGATGATGATGGAAGATGTTGTTGTATTGTAGCCCTCAATCCACTCCGGCATATCGCCAGCCGGTGCATACATTATCTCGTTAATGACGATACTTTTTCGAGGAATTCCGACTGTGAGTGAAAAGAAAAGAATATTATTTGTTGTGTCGTCATCTTGCGATGTGGAAATTTTTGCAAAGAGCCAATGCGCTCCTTGCGGCAGAGGAAAAGGAGTTGTTTGTATTGTTGCGGAATCATTTGCATTTAGTATAGAAATATTTTGTTCAAATTTCAGTTCGCCTGCTTCAAGAACGGAATCTTTATTTACATCAACAAACAATTGAAAATTCAATACCGAGAGATGTTGTTTCCCGATGTTTTTCACAACCGATGAAACGGTAAGCTGATCTCCGATTACCGGAAATTGCGATAACACAGAAATTCGTTCAACGGAAACATCAAATTCTTTTTTGCTTACGGAATTGATTGCGCCCGGTGTTGCGCCGCGCGGATGAACAGATGTTTTCCAATTTGATTGCAAGGTTGAAGCAAGAGCCGTGTCAATTCGCTCCAACGATTTTCCACCTAGTCCGCCCCACGATGCGCGATACAGTACGCTGTCAATTGAAAAT
>JANONI010000393.1:0-1700 GCA_031420755.1 Bacteroidota bacterium
CGAGTTGAACTTCCTGCGGATTTGGGGCAGGCCAATAGGTAAGCGTAACAACGTCATTCGAAGCTGCCGTGTCATTAGCATTTTTTTCCGAACAACCGATGGCGATGAGCGATACACAAAGAGAGAGTAAATATTTTCCCATTAGAAAATAATTGCAAGAGAAATAACGTTTGAAAAATTTAATCTGCCGTAATCTGAATATGCATAATCAAGCCCTGCTGTAATTCCCCCGCCGAACAAATCGCCTTTGAATCCAGTGCCGAACGATAGTCCCCCTTCACTATCGGTAAGACCTAAGGCGCGGTATCCTCCTCGCAATGCAACTGTTTTGAAGAATCCATACTCAAGACCAAGATTAATGCTTTCATAGTTATCGCTCGGATGGAGTGCATCAACGGCAACGGTTACCGATTGAGATTCAGAAGCATACAGATCGGTTGCAATGCCAAATTGAAAGTTCAACGGCAGCGACCAACTATCCATTTCAAGATTGACAGGAATGCGGTCGTTGCTTCCCATTTTTTGATCATCAATTCGGTTGAACAAACGGGCATCCCGTCCACTCATTCGCATATCGGTACCGAAATTTGAGATGATCGCACCGATCTTCATATTGTTGAAAAACTCTGTTGTATATAAGACACCAATATCCAGTGCAAACGCCTGAGAACTCATATGCCAGATACTTTCCTGAATATATTTTCCGGTGAAGCCAATTGAAAAGCGATCGGATAAATTCTTTGCATAATGAACACCAAGAGCAATGCTCGATGCACTGAACAATTCTCCCGTTCCATCCGGCTTATCAATTGTCCGCACAGCCATATCAGCCATTGACAGCGACGTAAAACTTATTCCCACTGTTCCAAATGAACCGAGAGGAATTGCAACGGCAGAATAATCGAATCCCAGATCGGCGATCCAATTCATATGCGTGAAAACAACTTCGGTCTGTTCCAATCGCGCGGCACCGGCAGGATTCCAATAAAGACTCGATGCATCATTCGCAATTGCGGAAAAAGCTGAACCCAATGCAACCGCGCGTGCGCTCACGGGAATTTCAAGGAATGTTGCCGCTGTTGTTCCGGATTTGGATACATTTTTATTCACCGCTTGCGAATACAGATCGAACACCACAAAAAGAAAAAATATTGCGACTATCAGTGATCGTTTCATCATACTGTCATTCCTATTTAACGACCGCAAATTTGCCGATCTTTTCACCAATACCCGGTGCATCAACGTGATAAATATAAATTCCGTAACTGATATCCATTCCGTCTTTCGAAACGAGATCCCACGCGATCTGACCATTATCGATCTCGGCATCTTGCCGTAATGTTTTTACAAGATTTCCGCTTACGGTATAAATTCTAATCATACATTTTGCAGGAAGATTGATGAATTGAATACGGCGTTCTCCTCTTCCTGTTCTAAAAAGATTTTGCGGTTCCCACGATGCAGCACCGACATACGGATTTGGAACAACTGCAATTTTATCTAGGTCAGATTTCGCTCTATTCTTATCGATGTTCGATCCCTGCATCTTGAACTGGAACGATTCACCTGTGCGGAATGGCTTTGTAGTCGCAATGGTAAAAATATCGTTCGGTTGAGGAAGTTTCAACGGTCCGGCAAGCGTATCGATAAACATTTCTATTTTCCACGCAGCGCGGTAATTTCCCTGGAGAGCTGGTTTT
>JANONI010000394.1:0-2552 GCA_031420755.1 Bacteroidota bacterium
GTTCCGTTTCTTTTTCTTTTATCTTCTCATGTTCATTTTTTCAATTTCGTTGTCGGCTCAAATTGTCCGCCCGTCTGTTGGCGGGGTTGTTATTAGAGATACGGTGAAGATAACGCCGAAAGGAACTAATCTTTCACTCACTTCAACAAGCGGCAGACCACAGCAACTAACTGTTAAATTTTCTTGGAACACACCATGGGACCTAAACAACGATCCACAATACATGTTCCGTTTATTTGTTCTCAATCCGTATAACCAAAAAACAGGTTATGATGTTTGGAATGATACGATCTACGGTAATTACGAATCTGAAGTAGGTGTCAAGCTACAATGTATCATTCCTTCGCCACCATATGGGTCGTATAATATTTACGCCTATATTAAGAAAGGATTTATAGGTAGAATACCGCCCCCTGATTATTTGTGGGTAGATATTCTTTTGGATGGAGTAATAGATGCGACCTTACGGTTTCCAAGATTTTTTTCTTACGGAACGGAGTATTATACATCTTACGTGAGTTATTTTTTACCATGCTTAGATCCGGGAATTCCAAAATGGGAATTTGATATACCGAGTAGTGTGTCACAAATTTTTCAGACAAATATGGAAGCAACGTATAAAGATGA
The DNA here is from genome assembly GCA_031420755.1 of Bacteroidota bacterium. Taxonomy (GTDB): domain Bacteria; phylum Bacteroidota; class Ignavibacteria; order UBA10030; family UBA8401; genus UBA8401. The sequence goes on from JANONI010000394.1 coordinate 628, forward strand.
ATGCGGTACATTTGTGGATATCGGACCCGGGTTTATGAATGTTGAAATTTTGGAAGGACTTCAATGGGGGCATTTGTATAATCCGACAACTGGTGAAACCGGAACGAAACTCGAAAATATCGAATTTCGTCCTACTGGCGAATTTAATTTTCGCCCATGGGGAGAAGAACCGCTCAAGCCGGAGCGGGTTGTGGTGCAGCTCTCATCATTGAAGTTTGGAACAGTAACACGAGAATTTATGGTAACACCCGCCGATCTTCCGATGAGCGTGATTCCGAACAGGAGAACATTAACGTATGGAGACACCACAGTACTAAAAATACGAAGGAAAAATAAAAATCAAACACCATCAAGCGGACCGCTTTTGTATTCATCTTTTTGGTTCGGACAGGGAGGCGATTACGCATATTTATATTCACCGGATAGCACGATGGTTGGCAATGAAGTGGATGGAGTGTTAGATTCTGTGATGTTGTATGTGCCATTAATGGAAAATGCGCCGAACGAGGTAGATATTTCAATTCTTGCCTACGCCGAAGATGGTGAAAACGAATCACACTATGGAGTGACAACAATACAAGTAAAAAAAGCTGTAGGTTGTCCGATTGTCTCCATTACCCCAGCAACGCTGAAAACCGGTGATACCGCAACAGTAACTGTGCGAAAAAAATTGGAGAATGGAACAATTGTTGATTATCCTGCAGGGCAATTGTTTAATGTACGTCTATCGAGTGGAGAAGCGTACGGTCAGTTGCTTGAAGTGCAAACAGGCAGAAAAGGTGTAAGTTTAGATACTGTAATGCTGCCGATACAATTTATCGCTGCTGATTCCATTGATGCAGATTCAGTTGCGTTTACAATTTATGGTGTGCCTGTTGTTGTGAGCACACCAGTAGCGGTAAGAGTAACACAAAAAGGAGAACAAAAAACAGCGAGCGGACGACGGATGTATAGAGAAATGTTATCGACGGCGTGCGAACTGCCGGAAGCGAGCGGAGTTATTAAACAAGAGTATAAACTCACAATTCTTCTTGGAGAATCAAAATATTATTATGCCGTTCAAAAAGATGATGAACTTACAATTCACGAAACGACAAGTCCAACTATGCCGAATTCTGTTGATGGAACATTGATAACAGATGCATCCGTTTGGAATACCAATCCTGTTATTAAAACAGGTGATGAAGATAATGCAGGAAAGAGATTAGGAGTGTATTGGGAAACGCAGAAACCAAAGGCTGTTGGCACGGGAGATCTTCCTAATGGAATGATTCGATTGATTGGTCGGTACTGGGCTGCTGATTCAATTTACAAAATTAATTTAACGGCAAACTATTCCGGTAAACGCAGCAGTATTGTGGTTGAAGTGAAGAAACCGGGAAAGTTAGGGAATACTGATAATGGAACTATTAGAGACGTTTTTGGAAATGATTTTCATTTGAATGATACAATTATTAAGTATGCCGGAGAAAATGGAATACCGCCGCAGTTGATTAAAGGACTAATGGAACAAGAATCTTCTTTTAAACCTCAATGGCGTTATGAACCCTTCCAAGATGTTCAAAAAAAACTCGGTGAAGGTATTTTTAAGGATAACAAGTTTATTATTACCGATAATTCTATGGGAGAAAATTTTCCACCTCCTTCACATTCTCGGACCAATGTGTCTCCAACATTTTATAACGAAAGCAAGATAAATATTTCACAATATCTAATTGATAATTGGAAAGGAATATATGTTCGTCAAGGCAAAAACAAAGACAGTGCGGATAAAATACTTGGAAGTAAAGACTTAACTGAAAAATGGAAAAAAAGATGGGAAGAAGAAATTAAAGAGAAGGTTACAAATCCGAAAGACTCAGCACATAATTATATTAAATCATTGATAAGAGATACAACAACAGACTTTGGGAAAAGTTTTAATC
>JANONI010000395.1:0-2958 GCA_031420755.1 Bacteroidota bacterium
ACACCGTATGGCTTTGCTAATCGTTTTGAAGGATCAGCGCCAAGCAGACTTTCAATAATTTTTTTCCACATTGATTTCGGGAAATAATTTTCATCCTGAAGAATTTCAACAAATTTGATTCGCGGCTGTTCAGGAGGGAGAGGCCAAGACATATCTATCTGTTGTGCAGTTGAACCACAGCCGGTGACATAACTGAGCGTCATCACCAAAACGATGAATTGAAAAATTATTGTACTATTGTTTTTCATACTATTGTCCTCTCTATAGTGTGTATGTGTTGGTAAATAAGTTATCGTATGAGTTTGTTTAATCTTTTCACCATTCTTGCAATTCGCCTTGTGTCAAAATAGTGGGCAGTTCTAAAAACATTGCCGTCATTGCGAGGGAGCGCCCTTTAATAATTCCTCTATTTTTGAAACAAACCAAATTTTTTCATTCTGTATCGCAATGTATCGCGGGTAATTTTTAAAATGCGCGCCGTTTGCACTTGATTGTACTTTGTTTTTTCAAGTGCTTTTACAATAGTATCCCTTTCAATACTAAAAAGTGATGGTTCGGAAGATGGATCACGTTGCGCTTCATCGTGCCGGTGTTCTTCTGAAGATACTTGGTGTAGATGTGCTAGTGCTGCCGGATGCGAAAAAATATACTCGCCTTCATCTAAAATCATGGCTCGCTCTATTGTGTTCCGTAGCTCACGAACATTTCCGGGCCAATCATAGTGTAAAAATATATTCTTTGTCTCTTCCGTAAAACCTTTGAACTTTTTATGAAAGGAAATATTAAATTGTTGTAAAAAATGTTCGGCAAGCAACAGAATATCTTTTCGACGATCGCGCAGCGGCGGAATGGTAACACTGGCAACATTTAAACGATAGTAAAGATCACTGCGAAATTTTTCTTCGGATACTTTTTTTTCTAATTGTTGATTTGTTGCGGCAATAATGCGGACATCGGACGCAATATCCACAGTACCGCCGACACGACGGAACGATTTTTCTTCCAGCACACGAAGTAATTTTACTTGAAATGTCAGAGAGATGTCGCCAATTTCATCAAGAAAAATTGTGCCGCCCTTGGCAGTTTCAAACAATCCTTTTTTCTGTGTTACGGCATCGGTAAATGCGCCGCGTTCGTGTCCGAACAATTCGCTTTCAATCAACGTTTCGGTTACTGCGCCGCAATTAATTGAAACCATCGGTTTGTTTTTTCTTTCACTGCAACGATGAATCGCATGCGCAACCAATTCTTTCCCTGTGCCGCTTTCACCGGTAATCAATACTGTGCTGTTACTGGCTCCTACTTTTTCAATAAATTCAAAAATATTCTTCATTGAATCAGATTGGGAAATAATTCCTATTGTATCTTGTTGATATCCTTGCTGTTGATATAAAAGATACAGCTCCCGTTTTACCCGAATATTTTCCAAAGCTTTCTCAACGACAATTTTCAATTCATCTATGTACACAGGTTTTGTCAGGTACTCATACGCCCCTAATTTCATCGCTTGCACAGCAATAGATGATTTATCTTCTGCTGTCAGCATCACAACCACCACTTCGGGATGAATTGTTTTTATTGTCTTTAATGCTTCTATGCCTGTTCCATCCGGCAACCGCTGATCTAAAATCACTATTTCTGGCATAAATTCCTGAACTTTATCAATTGCTTCTTGCATTGTTTCCGCTGTAATGGTCGTGTAATGTTCTTTCGAAAGTTCTTCCGAAAGCGACCATCGGATTAATTTTTCATCATCAACAATTAAAATAGTTTCCATAGCATTGTGGTATATTATTTATTGATCTTACGCAGACGACTGTTTTCATAAGGTGCGGCTCACTGTACCTGTTAAGAATGTATGCCTTTGAATGATTGAGACTAACGTTGGAAAGAAAAGTGAGTCGCACCTCGCTGTTTTGCGTAACAGTATTACAGTATTTATTTGTGAAGCGGTAACGTAATTTTTACAGTTGTCCCTGCACCAACTATTGTGTCTATCACGATATTCCCTCGATGCTCTTCTATAATCTGTTTACAGATCGGCAATCCGAGACCTGTGCCTTTGTGCTTGGTAGTATAAAATGGTTTAAAAATATTTGAAAGATGTTCATCGCTTATACCGGCACCTGAATCCTTTACAACAATATGAACATTGTCACCTTGTTTAAGAGTAGAAATTGAAATAATTCCGTCTTTTTCGATTGCTTGTACAGCATTCAATAAAATATTCCACAATACTTGTTGTATTTGTTTTGTATCGGCAAAGATCCTCGCATCACTTGCATTAAGATGCGTTTCTATTGTAATATTATTTTTTTCCAACAGATGAGATAGCAGCGTAAGTGTTCGTTCAACAATTTCATGCACCCGTACCGATGATAATTCCGGCGGTTTTGGACGCGCGTAGGAAAGCAAATCATTGATTGATTGATTCATCCGAGCTAATTGAGAAAGCATTTCATCAATAATTTCATGTTTCGGATTTGATTCCGGATAATCTTTTTTTATGATTTGCAGCGCACCAACAATTCCCGCAATAGGGTTTTTAATTTCATGTGCTACACTCGCGGCAATTTCTCCAGTACTGGCAAGACGATCAGCATAGCCCAACTGAATTTTGTGCAGTGTAAAAATTTTTTTATATGCTTCATTTAAACTTTGCACAACTTTGTTGAATCCAATATCAAGATCAACAATCTCATCGTGGGTTCTTGAAATGTGTTCCGATAATGGCAATTGCACAATTGCGCCGGTTTCTAATTTTGGTATTTCGAATAGAAGTTGTTGAATATATGACCGCAAATTGCGAATCGGTTTAATGACGAGGAATGAAAGCGCTGCAAATAAAACGAAACCTATTCCCAAAAAAGTGAATGTTGCAATGACAATATTTGTCGTTCGATGCCTTCCTGCTGCAATTTTTAAGTCATTCATTTTTACTTTAACAACAATAAAACC
>JANONI010000396.1:0-9324 GCA_031420755.1 Bacteroidota bacterium
TTACGGCAGCATAGAACTTAAAAACATGATTCCCCGACACAAACCCTTCATAAATCACCGCACCATCATTCACTGTTCCTGAAACCGGATTTTGTACATAAGTAATTGCTTTCCAAGCCGAATCCCACTGATCTGTTTGCATCCCATAAATTCCATCCGCCGTTCCAATGATTGAACGAAAATGCGTCCTGCCAATTCCCGTGGTATCAATTTCCAATGAATAAATTCTCCGTTTATCCAATGGTGGCAATCCCCGTGAAAGAGGTTTCCACGATTGTCCCCCATTGGGAGTAAAAAAAATCCCGACTGTATCAGAAAATCCTGTTGATGCAAGAACGCGAATATTGAGTGAATCGGATGGATGAACTGCAATTTTATTAACAGGACGATTTCCAAAATACGTACTGTCTTTAAGAGGAAACCATGTCTTACCACCATCATTCGACCGAAGAACACCTGCTTCATCGGAACCAAAGACAACTTGTGAATTTGCCGGCGTAAATGCCACGCTAAATTTCGGCGATAACCATTGAGGAAGCAGTGGTGGTGCTGTCCACGTCGATCCTTTATCGTTACTGATATATAAACCAATTGATGTTGCCATCAAAACAGTATCAGAAAATTGCGGATGGAAGGTGATATCGTTGATGGTAACAGTTTTAACATTCAAATTCGGTACAAATACTTTGTTCCAATTTTCTCCACCATTAACGGAACGGTATAAACCATTCTCGCGCACAACGGCAAACACAACAGCATCATCCGAAGATCCTTTTAACAGCGAAACGATACCGCCGTTTGGACCCAACGGTGTAAGTGTTGTTTGTTGCGCAACAGCAAGACTACACAACACCAGTATTAAAAATTTCATCTTGATCATAAAATTAATTCTGTGGCGGTAATTTAGGTTCTGGCAAAACTGAAATAATGGTTGTTGGAGGCGTACTTTGTGAATTTGCACCCGGAATTACAGTGTTGTTAATATTACTGATGACATTATTGATCATATCACCAACAATATTTCCTGATCCGCCTACTCCAGAGCTTGATGGCGGCGGAGGTGGTGGCGGCGGCGCAGTATTTGTCGTTGTGCGAGTGGAACCTACAATTTGTTCACTTTTTTTTGCTGATGATGCGCTTGTTTTTGCCTGTGAAAAATTGGGGTCGGAAACTGCCGCTTGAGAATATGCTTCATACGCTTGCGTAAATTGTCCCTTGTCCTCAAAATCTAAACCGCGGGAATATTGCAGGAAAGCAAAAAAATCTTCCGTTGGAACTTCAAGAATTGCTTCACGTTCTTCTTCGGAAAGTTTTATTTTCATTTCATCAATAATCTTAAAGACAAGTTCTTTTTCTAATCTAAAAAAATCTTTGATGTTTCCGGAAATATTTGTCGATGCCTTGATCTCTCCTGTTTTTGCCATTGTTACAAAGGCATCAATGTTCAATTTTTCATTGGTCAGCTCGAAGAATGAACCTTTAACAAGTCTATTCGCACCAAGCAATTTACCTAATCGGGGTGCGGTTTTTTGATCTACCAAATCCGTTTCACCAAGATTCATTTCTTGAACCAATTCGTGAAGGCGAATACGCTCGACCACTTTCAATGATTTTACTTTTGAAAGATCGGTGATGACCATATCGGAAAGACCTTTTTGCAAAGGATTGAGTTCCGCTTTTTGTCCTTTGTTTTCAAAGTATAGTATGGCGATCGTATTCGCAGGAATTTTCGCGACATCAAGCTGTTGTTCCATCTGCAACGCCTTCTGCGCTTCAACTTCCATCTGCTGCCGATACAATATTTTTATTCTCGCCTCAACTGTTTCTTTATATTCACCAAAAAAGGTCAACTCATTATACAACCGGTAATATTGGACCGCTCTATCATAATTCTTTGTTGCTTCAAATGTTGCAGCAAGATAATATGCTGCTTGATCATCCTCATCATCTAATGTTAACACTTGCTGAAATAATTTTGCCGCATCATCATATTGTTTTTTATTATAATGACCAATTGCCAATAACCTGATGTACTGCGGATCGTTCGGAGAATTGACAAGCGCGCGGCGCATTCGTGCAATTGCTTCATCATTTCTACCTTGTTCAATAAGATCAGTGGTAATTTCCGAAAGGCTGGGTCCGCATGATGTTAGCAGCAGCGGTATACTTACTGTAACGAAAATGAAACTACGTACGGATGGAATCATAAATGCGCCTCTAAATTCAAATACTAATGTGAAACTCAACAAATAATCTGTAAGAAATTATTATCGCTGAACACGGGATAAAAAAGAAAAATTTCCGGCAGTGTGCTGTATGGTGAATCACACAACACCTGTAACGGTGACACAGAAACAGATTGGTCAACTCGGCTATTATTCTTCCCCTCCCATTAATTTTTCTGTTTCTTGTTGCGCCCACGCTGCTAATTGATTCCGTTCTGCATCGGTAAAATTCGCTACCGGATGCAATAAAATATATTGGGGAAGCGGCATTGCCCGATCATTTACAGCTTGATAGATACCGGATAATCTTGACGCTTTTTTGCTCAGTTTATATTTTCCCCATTCGGACATATTAAATTTTTTGCGTCCTTCCGTTACATCGGACGAAACAAGCCATGAAACAGGAGCTACATATGAATAAAAAGGCCACGAAGTTTGGTTGGAATGACAATCTTTACAGCCGCGTTCTAACAATGCGCTTATTTCTGCCGGAATATTCAACTCACTCTGCATTGTTATACTTTGGTCAATTTCCGGATTTGTTCGGCTGGGTTGAAAAAATTGTATTAAAACAAAAACAACTCCAACAACTATGAATGCAACCTTGGCAATTTTTTTCACATTCATAGCTTTCCTTTGTGTTTATGAAGAATTTCTAAAAGGAATATGGAAAAACGCGAAGAAAGAAGCAACCACCGCAATCACACTTGCTTGGCTCTCTATTCATGCTTATTTTAGGGCAGTTCTAAAAATTAGTATTTTTAAAAATTTAACGCAGAGTTCGCAGAGAATATTTACATTTTTAGAATCGCCCTTTAATAAAAGAAGCATCGGCTTCGTGTTTACACACCCCGCCTGCGTAAAACTTCGTGCGGGCAGGCGCGTAGTGCTTCAACACGCAGGCGTGCAGGCAGGTGCCTCAGAATGACATTGATTTTGAATTTTTCAGATGTCTCTAAAAATTACCTGTTCTGTATTTTGAAAGAAAAATTATGTCGTTAATGGTCAGCATTTCTGGTATTCGTGGAGTAGTCGGAGAATCACTCACTCCGGAAACCGTTATCAAATATTCCGCAGCGTTCGCTGAATATTGTCGCTACGGAACAATTATTGTAGGAAGAGACGGCAGAATAACCGGTTCGTCCATTTCCGATATTGTTATCGCAACGTTAGTCCAATGCGGTTGCAATGTTATCTCGCTTGGAATTTGCCCAACGCCCACCGTTGGACTTGCAATTGAAAAACTTCATGCAGCCGGTGGAATTGAGATCACTGCCAGTCACAATCCTATGATATGGAATGGATTAAAGTTCATGGGATCTTCGGGAATGTTCCTGAACGGCGAAGAGAACAAAAACTTCTGGTCAATTGCAGAGCGTGGAAATTTTTCTTACCAATCGTGGAATAAACAAGGAACGTTGATCGAACATTCAGAATTTATTAATGAGCACATCAACACTATTCTATCACTTTCCTGCATTAATAAATCACAGATTGCAAATAGAAACCTCAAAATTGTTTTGGATTGCGTGAACACTGCCGGAGGAATAATTGTACCGAAATTATTGCGAGAACTTGGATGTGAAGTGATTGAAATGAACTGTGAAATCAGCGGAATATTTTCACACACTCCGGAACCGATCCCTGAGAATCTTACCGATCTTTGTGAACGGGTGATAAAAGAAAAAGCCGATCTTGGAATTGCTGTCGATCCGGATGTTGACCGTTTGGTACTAATCACGGAAGAAGGAAAACCATTTGTTGAAGAATATACGATCGTTTCTGCAACGAAGTTTATTTTGGAAACGGAACAACAGCGTGGAAGAAAAAATCATTCGGTCGTTGTAAATCTTTCTACTACTCGAGCGGTGGAAGATGTAGCCGCAGAATATGGAGCAACGGTGTTCCGAACGCCGGTCGGAGAGATCAATGTTGCATCAGCAATGAAACGGCTCAATGCTGTTATTGGCGGCGAAGGAAGCGGCGGAGTGATTCTGCCGGAGGTTCATCTCGGACGCGACGCTATTGTTGGGATCGGATTATTTCTTCAACTGCTCACAAATTTTGGCGGAAAAGCATCGGCATTAAAAGCGAGTTTGCCGCAATATGAAATTGTAAAGAACAAGATCGAACTCGGCTCATTAAAACCAGATGAAATATTACAAAGACTACGTGACAAATATTCGAAATCCGAAAAAACGAACTTTGACGATGGATTGAAGATCGATTTTCCTACGTCGTGGGTTCATTTGCGAAAATCGAACACAGAGCCGATCATTAGAATTATTGCAGAAGCAAAAACAAAGGATGAGGCAACCGTGCTCGTTAAACGCTTTCAACAGGAAATTTTTGGATAACAGAATGAACGGCACTATCAGCATTCAGGATCTGCTGCATTTAAAATCCATTCCAAAGATCGGCGATCGTAAGATCATCAATCTTGTCAATCAGTTCAATGCTACGGCGGAAATTTTTTCGACTGAACCGCGTGCGTTGATAAAGATTGCGGGCATTAAGGAAGCAGACGCTTCCTTGATCCGGCACACTCAACGAAACCAGCAATTTATTGAAGAACAGTTTTCACTCGTTAATAAAGTGAATGGTTCTATCATTTCCTACTGGGACGATAATTATCCGATCCAACTAAAAAATATTTACGATCCACCCGTTCTCTTATTCGTTCGCGGGAAGTTTCAGTATAACGATAATTATTCAATTGCAATCGTCGGCACACGGCATCCAACACCATACGGTAAACACATAACGGAGGTCTTTGCCAAAGAGTTATCACAGCGCGGAATTACTGTTGTCAGCGGACTTGCAAGAGGTGTTGATACCATAGCGCACAAAAGTAGTCTTCGGATACACGGAAGAACCATTGCAGTGCTTGGCGGCAGTATTGATAAAATTTACCCGAAAGAAAACGAAAAACTTGTTGAACAGATAGAATCCACCCATCGCGGTGCGATAATATCCGAACTGTTGATGAGCACACCGTCTCACCCCGGATTTTTTCCTCGCCGCAACCGCATTATTAGCGGAATGTCGCTTGGAACAGTCATCATCGAATCAGACGTGGATGGCGGAGCGATGATTACAGCAACAACGGCAATCGATCAAAATCGGGAATTATTTTGCCTTCCGGGAAACATCACGGAAAAGAAAAGTTTCGGCACAAACAAACTCATTAAGAACGGACAGGCAAAACTTATTCAGTCCGTTGATGATATTCTTGAAGAACTGCAACTAGTACTTCAACCGGTTCTAAAGTTAAAACCGCTTCCGTCAGAACCGCCTCAACTTAATGTATTTGAACAAAAAATAGTTGATGTGCTTACGCATGAGCCGCTTCATATTGATGTTATTTCGGAACAAACACAACTTTCTTCTTCCGATGTTCTTGTGAATCTTTTAAGTCTCGAATTTAAGGGAGTGGTGAGACAAATGGCGGGGAAGATGTTTTTGAGAATCTAAAAAAAAATCCCGCTTATCTTCTTTTCAGCTAATCCTTTCACCTTCCTCAAAAAATTCTTATCTTCATAGAGAAATGTTCACAATCGCCGAAATAGAAGTTCACCAATCAATCGTAGAAACAAAGTTCGCGTGCGATCTTAATGCATGTAAGGGCGCGTGCTGTACATTTTCCGGAGGACGCGGCGCGCCGTTGCAAGACGATGAGGTACAGGAAATTCAAAAGGCATTTCCGATCATTAAAGACTATTTGCCCGAACTTCATCGCACGGTGATAAACAATTTTGGATTGGTTGACGGCGGCAGAGAAAATTATGCTACGCGCTGTGTTGATGGAAAAGCGTGCGTATTTGTCTATTACGATAACACCATTGCCAAATGCGCTTTCGAACGAGCCTATTACGAGAAAAAAATTTCATGGCAAAAACCATTGTCGTGTCACCTCTTTCCTATCAGGCTCGGACGAACAGAACAGAATGGGAAAGAGATCCATTTTGAATATTTCAGCGAGTGTGTTCCCGCCTTGGACAAAGGGAGTAAAGAACATATTGCACTAAATGATTTCGTTTCCGCCGCGATAGAACGAGCGTTTGGAAAAGAATGGATAGAACAATTGAACGAGAGAATTGAGACCGCAGTATAACTATGCTTCATCTTTCACAACAACAGAGATTACTCCAAAAACTCACTCCACAGCAGATCCAATATCTGAAGCTGTTGCAGCTCCCCTCGCTCGCATTAGAGCAGCTTATTAAAACGGAATTAGAAATAAATCCTCTGCTGGAAGAAGGCGTTGACGGCGAATTGGATTCAGAAACATTAAACGATAATGATCCTGTTACAGAAACTGAAGAAACGGTCGCCAAGAAAGAAGATGAGTTTACCTTTGAAGATTATTTGAACGATGAAGAAATGTTCAGAGGAAAACGGGAAGTTCAAAACAATGAAGATGAAGACAGAGAAGAAATTCCCATTGCATCAATTACTCCATTGGCAGAAAAACTTATAGAACAATTACAACTTGCCGAGGTAACGGATATTGGAATGACCGTTGCGGAAGAGATTATCGGCAACATTGATGAGGATGGGTACCTTCGGCGCGATCTTGAATCCATTGTAAACGATATTAACCTTGCCAACAAATTACACCTAAAAGTGCCGCAGGTCGAAGAAGTATTGTCCATTATTCAACGTCTTGAACCGGTCGGAATCGCCTGTCGTTCCCTGCAAGAATGTTTGGTGGTGCAATTGGAATTTGCAAAGGGTGAGCCGGCAATGCTCGAACTGGCAAAAAAATTATTGCGGGATCATTTTGACGAATTCACAAAAAAACATTACGAACAGATCGCAAAACTGCTCACTATTTCCATTGACGATGTAAAAAAAATATTAGAGCTGATCTCGCACCTGAATCCGAAGCCGGGCGAAGGAACGATCGACTCTCAGCAGAATTATCTTACGCCGGATTTTATCGTAACCAAAGACGAGAGCAATTTTATTATTCAGCTTAACGATAAGAATGTTCCGCCGCTCCGTATCAATCGCGGGTACAAAGATTTAATGTCCAAACGAAATAAGGGTGTCGGAGCTGATACGAAACAATTCCTCCGCTCAAAGTTCGATGCAGCAAAATGGTTCATTGCTTCCATTTATCAGCGGCGTGAAACAATGTTGAAAGTGATGCACGAGATCGTTGACCGGCAAAAGGATTTTTTTGAAACCGGTGAAGGATTAAAACCACTGATCTATAAAGATATTGCAGAGACCATTCGCATGGATATTTCTACTATTAGCCGAGTGGTAAACGGAAAATACGTTCAGACCGATTTTGGCGTTTATGAACTGCGGCATTTCTTCAGCGAAGGAATCAGTACGCAAAGCGGCGAAGATGTCTCGAACAAAGAAGTAAAACTACGGATCAAAGAGATTCTTTCTACTGAAGATAAAGCTAAGCCATTAAGTGACGAAGAAATTGCAGCGATTCTAAAAGATAAAGGATACAATATTGCCCGCCGCACTGTTGCAAAATACCGCGAATCGATGATGATCCCCGTTGCACGATTACGCCGAGCTATTTAAATACAGAAATCCCCGAAATCATTTTCAGATATCGGGGATTTCTCACTTCATTATTTTCAATTCTAATCCTAAAACCGCAGCCGCATTCCCATCGTGAATGAACCAGTTCTAAACGTTTCCGGATTGGTTAACAGTGCGATACTTTGCGTTGCAAAATCAAGATCAAACGTATTTGCAAGGTGAATCCCAAATCCTGCCGACCAAGAGAATCTATCACGACCGCCAATAAGTATTCCTGTTCGAAGCGGCAGCCAGCCGGCAACAGGATCGAGTTCCGTTCCAATAGCAAATTGAACAATTTTTGTATTTCCGGCAACCTCGTTAAATCCGAAATGCATATCGGTTGCTACCAACCAGCGGAAAGGTAATGCGTCTATAAAATCATCTAACTGAATAGCAACTCCAATATGTAGTGCAGTTGGAAGTGCAAATTCAAATCCGGTTGTGTCAATTGTTTTTCCTTTGAATGATCTCGCAATAGTATTTTGCTGTGCCGTATCTGAAAGGTTTTCAATTTCAAAACTAGATTGCCCGACAATCGCTTTTGTTTTTTTATCCCATTTCATGGAACCGATATCGGTAACGCTTACACCAAATTGGACCATGTCAAATAATAATCCCGAAACGCCGACATCAAACCCCAAACCAGAACCAACCGGTTTAAAGTCAGTAGTATCGACAGCAACAAATTGGAGAAAATCAAAACTTCCTTTGATTTTTTTTGTTAAATATTTCGTATTACCATATTGATCTGTATATACATCACCTTCAGTCGAAATATTTGCGTTATAATGATCGGTTGCAAAATATGCAAGGCCGATCAAATACTTAACACCAACACCTACTGAAATATTGCTTACCTGTGGAAATTCAATTGGTAATAAATATGCTGCAGATGCATTAACTTGTGCTGTGACTGCAGCATTGAGTGCTGTGCCATCAAAAGAATAAAATGCTTTATCAGGAAGCAAATTTAGAGGCAGTTCCAAATAACCTTTTGGTAAATCAAGGTTTACAGGAGCTTGAATTGATGGAGCAATTGCAAATCCAAAGTTTCCAATTTGTAATGATACTCCTATTAATCCTGCTTCCACACCTATTTGTGTTCTTGCTAATCCTTCCGGAAATAATCCAAGAATATCTTTTTTATCTTGTTCGCTTAAATTTTTAGTCAATCTATTTTTGGGGTTGTTTGGATTGTTTGGATCCGGGATTCCGGTAAAAAAATCGTTATAAATCTTAAGGTTCAAAAAATCACTTCCAACTGTAAGACCAATTGGAATAAGATCAATTGTTACCGTAGCATCACGGTCATTCAATGCAAGATTTGCAGGATTCACACCAACAGCATCAAGTCCTCGTGAAATAGCAGTAAATGTTCTTCCCATTCCAACAATTCGCGGCGAAAACTTATCTCCGCCGGCATAGAGTGCATTTGATACCACCATCCCAATAATCAATATTGTAATGGCATGGAAGATATTATTTTTTAAAAATGTTTTCATTGTTATACTCCTTTCTTCCATGTCATTATTTTTTATTATTTAAT
>JANONI010000397.1:0-9504 GCA_031420755.1 Bacteroidota bacterium
CATTGGGTCTCCGTAAAGGTCTCTTGAAAAATTACAGAAACTTTACCGCGAAAGCAACCACCGTTCAAAAAATTTCACAATTCGTTCTTCGTATTCTTTCTTTCCTACTTCATGAACATCGTTATGTTTTGCCGATGCAACGAACCATAACTCTTTCGGTTCGTTTGCGGCAACGAACAATTCCTGACTGTATTGATATTTAATAAAATGGTCTTCAATTCCATGGATAAAAAATATCGGAGCATGGATATTTGATACTGCTGAAAGCGGAGAAACCTGTCGGTGTTTGAATTGAGCTATAGATTCGCTCCGCTTCATTGAAATGTTCCGAAGAAAATGCCACGGCAATCGCATCAATCGTTTTTGATAATCAACCGTAACTTGACGAAGCGTTGCAAACGATGCTTCCGATACGATAGCTGAAATTCGCGGTTCAATACTTGCCGCCTGCAGTGCAATTGCGGCTCCCATCGATGTTCCGAAGACTCCAATCTTTCCTATCGTGATATTTTTTTCCTTGGTCAGCAAAAATAAAAAATCAATTGCTTTTTGAACATCGAATTTTTCATGGAAACCGTACGTGCAATACCGTCCGCCGCTTTCTCCGTGCGCTCGTGAATCATAGATAAGAACGTTGAAGTGATGTTCATTCCAAATTTTTGCAAGCAGCAATCCGCTCATCTTGTTGTCCGCCACACCGTGAAGATAGATGATCGTCCCCTTTGGTTCAGCGGCAGGAATGAACCATGCACTCAATTGTAGTTCGCCGTCGCTTGCGGTAAACCGAACATCTTCGAATGATAATCCGAGTTGTGAAGGTGAGATAGGCAATCCTTTATGCAGATAGAACTGCTCACCGCGTCGCCGCGGATGCAGCAGCATGATTGGTCCGATAACAAATACCAATGCAGAGCACGTTATCAGAAAAGCAAGAATGGTCAATATGATGATGAGAAGAATGCTCATACTATTTGTAAGTGTAGGACACCTCTGCTTGTCCGGCTTCTTTTTGGCGGAAGGTGTCCTACACTTTGCTAAAGTTCTTTATTGCACTACACACCATTGCAATATCGTCAATGGAATTATAAAAATGAGGGGAAATTCGTATTTTTCCTTCACGCAGCGAAACAATAATATTTTGTTCGTTCAATACGGTAAAAATTTTTTCCGCGTCCGGAAGTTTTAATGTTACGATACCGGCTCGTTTTTCATGTTCGCGTGGAGTTGCAGTTTCAATTCCGTATTGCTCTGCAAATTCAAAAATATAATCGGTAAGTGAAAGCAGATGCAAATGAATTTTTGAAATACCAACGTCATTCAATAGAGTTACAGATTCTCCAAGGGCAACAATACCGGCATTGTTCTGTGCTCCGTTCTCATACCGCCGTGCGGTCTCATCAAAATCCAAACGGTAATTAAAAAAATTACTGAAATAATGTTTATTGCTTGTCCATCCCGCAAAATGTTGATTGAGCCGCGCTTGCAATTCTTCGGTGATATAAATAAATCCACATCCCATCATCGACAGCAGCCATTTATGTCCGCCGGAGGAGAGAAAATCAATTCCGAATTCTTGAACGTCGATTGGTGTTGAGCCGAGCCCTTGAATTGCATCCACACAGAAAATAATATTGTTCCGTCTGCACAATTCTCCAATTGCTTTCAAATCAGATTTGAATCCTGAAAGGAACTGCACGAAGCTGATTGAAAGTATTTTCGTTTTTGGAGTGATCGCCTTTTCAATATCTTCGAGACGAATTTCATCGTTGATGGTTCGTACAAAATCGATCTCAACACCAAGCCGTTTTAAATTAAGGAACGGCACGACATTCGCCGGAAATTCGCTGTCATTCAACAAAATTCTATCGCCGCTTTTCCAATCGATTCCATTTGCAAGAATATTCAATCCGTCCGATGTGTTGTTGACGAAGCCAATTCTTTCAACCGGCGCGTTGATCAGTTTTCCAAGCTGTAATTTTGTGTTATGACTGATTTGAGCGATCTGTGGAAAATCATCAATGGAACCTTCGGAACGATTGATGAGATAATGTTCGATCGCATTTTTGGTTCTGCTGTTCAACGGACTGATAGCGGCATGATTTAACCATAGTTTTCCGGTGTTGAGGTGAGGAAACCATGAGCGATATACTGGGAGGTTTGATATCATAGATTCTATTCAATATAGCAGATGAATGGATGAAATTCAAAATTGTAGATAATAAAATAGGCAACTACACAGCGTGTATTTTTATGCCACACCTGCCCGCTTTACCCTACGAGTCTTAGACCGCTTTGTTTTACTATGGCAGGCGGGGATTACACGGATTTTCATCTCGTTCCTAACGTCCCGTCACAAAGTGATCGAGTTTGTGTCAAAAGTCAAATTTTTGCGAAACACATCCCCGAAATCTCAAAGATTTCGGGGATGTTAACGCTGAAAAAATAGTTTTTACACAGTCTTGATCCTGTTGGGATTTGGAACGAGATAAATTTGGTCTGCCGGAAGCAAGCAACGTAGCATTAAAAGTTTATGACGCTCTTGGCAGATAAGTTTCAACACTAGTCAACAATCAATTTACTCATGGATACCATGAATGCAATGGGAATGCCGGCAATCTATCAAGCGGCATATATTTCTATCGCATCAATGATTTTTTTAAGGGTTAACACCATAGTATGAATTTAGAACAAATCTTGATGGAGCATTGACGGTACTATGGGAGCGCGTAGCTAAAAAACGAAACGCCGCTCAAAAGAGCGGCGTTTCGTTTTTCCCCCAATGTAACAGACAGCTACACTAAGCGGGAGGATATATTTAAAATTGTTTATGTCTGTATGATCGAAAGTCGTTTTTATAATTTTTCCAGCCGTGCGCGCAGTTGTTCATTATCTTTAGTCAAAAAATAGATAATCGTGTTCTTTTACGACAGTTATTTTTATATGGAAAGGGACGATGCGAATTTCGATTTGTTCTGCGACGGTTTCTGTGCAAATGTTATTTATCGAGGGGTTAAGCAGGCTTTTGTATAACAAAGTTGAAAGAGTCATTTAAAGAAGGTATCTTACTCTAAATGAAACCAAAACTTTATATTGAAACCACAATACCAAGCTATCTTGTTTCCTCGCCAAGCCGAGATTTAATAGTGGCGGCACATCAACAAATTACTCGTTTTTGGTGGGACGCTCGAAGAGACAATTTTGAAATTTTTATTTCGCAATTTGTTATTAATGAAGCGTCTGATGGAGATGCCGTACAAGCGCAAAAACGATTGAATACAATCGAACCATTTACACAACTTGAAATTACCGATGATGTTCTTCGTTTAGCTGAAGCATTTCTTTCGAAGAATATAATTCCTAAAAAGGCGGTAACAGATGCAGCGCATATTGCTGTTGCTTCAGTTCATGGTATTGATTATTTGATGACTTGGAATTGCGCCCATATTGCTAATGCTACAATTTTTAATGCAGTGAAAAATATTTGCCTTAAAGAAGGGTTTTCATTTCCAATAATTTGTACACCAGAAGAGTTAATGGGAGAAGAAGCATGAATACAGATCATATAGTTGAGGAAGTACGAAAAATTCGAGAAGCACAAGCCGCAAAATTAAATTTTGATATTAAAGCAATTATAGCAGAAGCACAAAAGAAGCAAAAACTAACTTCGCATAAATTAGTTTCATTTCAGACTCAAGAAGCCCGCTAACGAGTCGCTCAACTTTCTGACGTGCAAACCGCTCTACGAGTCGCAGATCGACGCGCTTCGTTACATTGTGTTGAATTGAAAATGGATATGGTATTCCTATTGAACTTGAATTGCAATATCTCATACCAAAATAACGAGGCGCAGCATTAAATGTATTTTATAATGTTAATAGGTTCAGAAACTTTTATGGATTGAGCTTATCGTTTGTGCTTGGATATTTTTAAGGCCTCCCGCAAGGTTCTGTGTTAAAAATTAAGATTATGAAGGCAGCTAAAAAACGAAACGCCGCTCAAAAGAGCGGCGTTTCGTTTTCCCCCCAATGTAACAGACAGCTACAATAAGCGGGAGGATATATTTAAAATTGTTTATGACTGTATGATCGAAAGTCGTTTTTCTAATTTTGCCAGCCGTGCGCGCAGTTGTTCATTCTCTTTCGTCAATAATTCGATCATCGTGTTCTTTTCCGACAGTTCTTTTTCTATGGAAAGGGACGATGCGAATTTCGATTTGTTCTGCGACGGTTTCTGTGCAAATGTCTTTACCGGAGCAAAATATTTTTTACTGGATTTCATTGCAACCGGCGCGTTTGAGCATCCGGCAAGCATTATTGCAAATGATAAGAAAATGATAATTTTTTTCATGGTATTCCTCCGTTGACTTTTATTGGTGAAACCTTGCGAAGGTTCAGAAAGAATTTTTGTCAAACCTTCGCAAGGTTATATGTGTCTGGTATAAATATAGGTGAACCGATTGTTCGGGTCAACTCCTTGAGTATTAGATTTTTCTCATACTTGTAAAAATTAACCTTGTCAAGGTTAATTTTATGGGTTTATCCTAATATTGTGCTATTTTTTTACTCCACAAGAAAACATTTTCAAGGTTTTTTGCACATTATAAATCTGCCGGCGGCGTTTTTTTCTGCGAAAGAAGATAAATTGCTACGCCAAAAATTCCTGCCGCAATCATCATTGGAACGAGATCACTTCCCGTACCTGCTTCCTGCAGATTTGTTTTCGGAACAGGAGGACGGTCCTTCACCGGCGGAAGCACGTTTGACGGAAGAGGTGTTATCTTATTCACTTTGAAGACAAACGGATATTCAACAACAATCTCACCGATCTTGATCGGGATCGTCAACGTGACTTCGCTTCCAACCATTCCCATGATTGCTTTTTTTATTTTTTGCGAACCTCTGTCGTTGGTTAAAAAAATTTCCTTTTCAACCCATTTATTTTTTTCGACATACACATGTTCGCGCGGGATTACTCTTTCACGAATATATCCTAACGGAGGAATGACGAGAAGCGGCGGTGCGGCATGTCCGGCGGAATAGAACGTGCTGTTATTCCGAACCGAGTATGTTCTTTTCTTTACGCCGAGCGAAACTTTTTCCCACACAACGGACATTGATGCTTCCGAAATATTCTGCAATTGAAAACTAATCGCCGACGCATCAAAAAAGAATTGGATAAACAGATAATTATCGCGGAAGATCATTTGATCGCTTTTCTGCGGCTGCGCCATTGTGTAGGTATAAATATAATTGACACTGGCGGGAGCATTCATCAGCCCGGAGCAGCTTGAGAGGAGGATCGAAATGATGAGAAAATAGATCAGTCTCGGCGAATAATATTTTGCCGTGCAGCCGCATGCCGATACACTGCTGCGAAAGTTCTTGGTAAGATTATTTAACATAAATCATCTTCTTTGTGGTAAGGAAATTTTTTGTAATTAAGCGATAGAAATAAACGCCCGTTGCTACGCGCTCGCCGTTATCGTTTGTGCCGTTCCATACTATTTGGTGCGGACCCGGATCGTGCGGAGCATTGACAAGTGTTTTCACTTTTTGTCCAAGAATGTTGAATACTTGGATCGCTGTTTTTGTTTCTTTCTCTTTAATATCCGGAATATCATATCGAATAATTGTTGAACCGTTGAACGGATTCGGATAATTTTGTTCCAATCTAAAAGTAACAGGATACGCTGCTGCCGCTGCTGCCACCGTTGTTACTTCCGGTCTCACTGCCAGATTTGATGTAATCGATAGAATCACTTGGCTTGTGTCGATCTGAGCAAGCGATGTGATCTTTGGTAATCGCAGAATTGTTCCCTCGCCCGGTAGAATTTCCGAATTTAATAGACTGTAAACAAGTATTGTTATTTCATTGTTGAACGATCGAACTACAACATCCATATTTTGTGCGCGGGAGAAAAGATAGTTGATCTTATCAACCGTGGTGGAATCTTTCGTTCGGATGCGCAATTCAATTCCGCGTACAGGAACGGTGTTCACCATATTCAATCGTAATCCCTGCGATGTTACTTCCAGCGTTATCGTCGCATCGCTGAAATATTGCTGTTTCGTCGGCGATGGCGTTGCTTCAGTTTGTGTTCCCGATTTGGTTACGGTGTCGCTCAGCGCCATTCTATTCGTGAAGACAAGCGGATTAGACAAAATCTTTTCGCGGAGAACGCCGATATCGGTTGTATCAATTTTTCCATCTTCATTCCGATCGGACTTGATCGAATCGCCCGCCGAGAATACATTCTTCTTATACATATGATCGACAAGCATGGTGATGTCCGCAATATTTACATCAAGATCACGGTTTGCATCGCCGTAGATGTAGAACGCATTCGATATGAACTGCGAGGAACTAATTCCGGACGAGGTTGCAGAAACAATATATGAACCTTTAAGATCGCCAAGTGTTAGGCGTGTAGAAGCAACACCGAAAGAATCCGCTGTTACAAGTGTATCCGTCAGCCGTTGTCCGGTTGCGTTTGTTGGACGAGATGTGATGGCAAACGAAACCGGCGCTTTCGGCACGGCGTTTCCACCAACATCTTTTACTGTAACGACAAATGCCGTATCAAGTGTTGTCGCTGTCGGACGTGATTGTGCGTTGCCGGAAATTTGAGCAACCAGAGCTGCGGTACCGTGTGTTGCCGTTGCGGTAAAGAATGTATCACGAACTCCGGCACTGCTCGCTTTCACTCGATACAATCCTACTTTGCTTCCTACGGTAAATGTTGTAAGTGCTATACCGTTCGTATTGGTAGAAACCGCATTGCTTGCAAGCAGTTGTCCGGTTGCGTTTGCAGGAATGGAATCGATAGCAAAGGTTACCGTTGTGCCCGCAACATTGTTGCCGCCAATATCGGTTACGCGAACAGTAAATGGAACATCAAGATTTGTGAGGATCGGTTTTGTTTGATTGAAACCTGCGCTTGCAATCATTGCGATTGCTGCACCGTGTGTTGCATTTGCGGTGAAGAAGGTATCAGCAATTCCAACACCGCTTGCTCTCACTCGATACAATCCTATTTTATTTCCTACGGTTAACGTTGTGCGCGCAATACCGCTCGCATCAGAAACATCTGCGGTTTTAGCAAGTAGTTGTCCGGTTGCGTTCGCAGGAATTGAATCAATAACAAAGTTTACTGTTGCGCCGGCAACATTGTTACCACTCACATCAACAACGCGAACAACAAGTTCATTTGCAAGCGTTGTAATAATCTGTGTTGATTGATTATTGCCGGATATGGACGCAAATGATGCCGCTGCGCCGGCAAGAGCATTGGCGGTGAATGTTAATGCGCCGCCAATTGATACCGATTGCGCTTGAACGACATACGGAGTATCGGTTTTTGTACCGAGCGTAAGAATCGTTGAAGCGATACCAAGATTAGTGGTAACAACTGTTGTATCGCTTAATGTTGCACCGAATGTTTGACTATTTTGAATTGAGAATTTTACCGTATCACCCGCTACCGGATTTCCACCGGCATCGGAGATGAATACATTGAATGGATTTGCAAGCGGTTGCCCGTTCACGCCGGACTGATTGTTACCACCAAGCTGAGCAATACTAGACGGACTTCCCGGAATTGCGGTAGCACTAAATATTGCTGAATCAACAATTCCATTCACCGTAGCTCTTACATTATATGTTGTAGCTATACTTCCAAGCGTTAATTTTGTTGACGCTTGACCGAGCGGATTCGTAAGAACATTCGTTGCACTCAACGATTCACCAAGAGAACCACTTGGAAGGTTGACAATTTTAAATTGAACCTGCGCACTGTCAACCGGATTTCCGCCGACATCACGAACAGTAATTGTAAACAGACTGTCTAACGGCGTTAAGATCGGTTTGGTTTGAATAAGATTGTTTGATTTTGCCAACGATGTTGGTAATCCATATTTTGCAATTGTTGAAATAACAACCGAAGTCAACGATCCTGATGTTACGGTCACGTTATATGTTCCGACTTTATTACCAAGCGTTAACACCGCTGTTGCATATCCAAGCGAGTCGGTGTTGTCTTGTGTCTTGCTCAATTGATGTCCAACAGCGGTCGATGGCGTATCGCTGATTGCAAATGTTACAGGAACATTCTTCAATGGAGTTCCATAAATATCGGTGACCAATATTTTGAATGCGTTCAGCGATGTCAAAATTCTTGGCTGAACATTCGGGGTGCTGGCATCTGCCATTGATGAGGGAATTCCTGCGGCACCTTGTAACGGACCAAGCGCACGAACAGTATCCGCTATTGCCCATCGACCCGCAAGCGTTACATTTGTTTTTGAAATTGTCTTGAGCAGGGTATCAACAACAGAAATATTTCGCTGCCACGTTGTTCCATTATCAGCAGAACGCCATAATTGCAGATTGTTAATTTCGTGTCCGTTCAGTTCACTGTCGGAAAATTTGAGTGTTACTGTTCCTGTTGCAGTCGCATCGGTCGGCTGAATTTGATAGTATCGTTTAATGGATTGATTTCCATTTCCGCTCTGCACAGAATCAGATGCGCGGATGACGTTTGTAATTCCCGGAGCGTTGGATGACCAACTTATCGTTGCTCCAATATTCCCGAAATTACTGGACGTAGTACTCCCTGTAAGGTTTACGGATTTCTGAATTGCACCTTTGAGTATTCCTGATTCAAATAATGTATCGCCCAACGTGATGATATTTCCTTTAGGTATCTGTAATGTTACCGCTGCTGCAATGGTAAGATTTTTTTGAACTGAAAAATTTCCTCCCGAAGTTGTTTTTGTACCTGTTCCGGTTAAACGGATGCTTTGATATTGCTTAGCCGTTAATACCTGATTAGCACCTTTCAATTCAATCTCACCGCCAACCGACGATTGAGCGAAGGTCGTAGCGTTCTTTACCCGAATTGTTCCGGTGTTGTTCACCGTTCCGTTGATAATAAGATTCTGCGCCGAACCGATATTCAGCAACAGCATTATTATTGCAAAGGGAACAAATTTCTGCATTCGCCATGTATGACCTGATCGATTACTCGACCCGCCTGGCGGTGCGCAAGCGTACCGTGTTCGTTTATATTTCATATGTGTACCTAATCATAGGTTTCGTATTACAATCAATGTCTCTATCTAAAACTAAAAGAGATGTTCATTATAAATTGACTCTTTCATCTGTTTTCAATCCCTCAGAATTCGATTGATTGTCCAAACACGATGAATGATGCTAACGATGTTGTGAATAACTCCGATTAAAACCCGCCGCCGGAGTCCCTTTACAACAGGACTCCAGTCGACAGATCCATCATTATTATTACATGCCGAAGATCATCACTCTTCAGCAGTTCTGAAGGTGTAGGACACCTTAGAGGTGTCCTACACCTTTCCATTAAAGGAATGAATACAACAGTGTCATTCCACACTTATATAGAGCTATACTATGTCATTATGCTTTTTATGTAATTTGTTTTTCAACCTTTCATATGGACACACTACTCCCTTGAAATTCCATAACGATCCC
>JANONI010000398.1:0-2655 GCA_031420755.1 Bacteroidota bacterium
CAAAAAAGAATTATCCGGAAAAAACTAAGACAACATCTTCAACTCATGTTGTAAAACGCGGCGAGACGCTCGAAAAGATCGCTGAAAAATATAACGTCACCATCGGTGAAGTAAAAAAATGGAACGATCTTAAATCTTCCAAAATTATGGCCGGTCAAAAATTAAAGATAGAAGGATAACGATTGCCGACAATTTTCTCGGATTAACAAATTTTAACCTTTCAAACTCACCTTGTTTTTCTACACAATAGTTTGTATATTTTTATAATTAATTAATCCAATTACGTAACGATTATAGATCATTGCTACGACTGACTAAACTTCTCTTCTCACTATTTCTGTTCATCAATTGTTCATCGTTGCTCTACGGCCAATCGCTCAGTAAGATTACTGAGGATGATGATACAAAATATACTTCAGTCGGCAACCTAAACGTTACCATTACCAATTTCGGACAAATCGGTAATCGATTTAGGAAATGGCCTATTCAACCTTCGTTAGAATATCCCAAAGGCTCCGGGATTGAACATCTTGCCATTGGTGGTATTTGGATAGGGGGCATACCGCGCGGCGAAACTGTTGCCCGTGTTTCAACCGCAGGATTAGACCGAGCAACTTCCACAAACCCGCTGGAAGGTTTGGAAATAACAAACAACATCGGTGCAGTAATTTCTCAGCGTTCAACTCTTCTGGAATCTCCAAGTTTTGACCTTAACGCAGTAAGCCATCAAGATTTGGTGATGGATTTTACTGATAAGAATGATACTCTCCCCGGTTCAACACTTGCAATTCCATTTCATCAACCGTTGGGTGTAAACATCCATTTGGAAAGTTATGCATGGAATTTTCCGTTTGCAGATTTTTTTGTGATTCTCAACTACACGATTAAAAATGTTAGTACTAAAATTATTGACAGTTTGCACGTTGGTTTATGGAATAATGGTGCTGTCCGCAATACAAAATTAACAGGCAATCCAGCTTCAGCAAGTCAATTCTATACTCAATCTGCTCGAGGATACGTTGACAGTTTGAGAATGAGTTATGTGTTTGATTACACAGGTGCACCGTATGGACCGCCGGCAAACAGTTATTTAGGGATAAAATTATTAGGTACAACCCCATTTCCGTTAAAAAAGGATTCTCTTTTAGTTCTGAGAGCTGTTGAACTTGATTCAATCGGTGATCTTGCAAAAAATACGTACTACAACGGATGGAGATTTGGATCAAGCGGTTCTGGAAATTCGTTATATGCGTTCCCTAATATTGAAGATAATCCCGGCGATCCTTATCTGGGACGCTATCAGCGATTATCGCGGATGATGCCAAAGCCAAATATTGAAGCGCTTGGACGACACAACTCTATTGTTACCTCAGACGGAGTAACATTTGGAGAACTCCCCACAAGTTTAAGCGATCTTCTTTCGGTTGGTCCATTCAAATCGCTTGCGCCGGGTGAGAGTGTTCGGGTTGTGTTTGCTCTTATCGGAGCTAAAAAATTTGGAAGCGACCCAGCTAGTTTGGACTACAAAACACCTCGACTGCGAACGCAGTTATATGCAAACGCCGCTTGGGCGCAGCAGACGTATAATGGTGAAGACCTTAACGGCAATAACAAATTAGACAATGGCGAAGATATTAATGGCGATGGGAAACTATCACGATTTACGCTTCCTCAGCCGCCGCGTCAGCCGAGAGTATTTTCTGTTGTGGAGAATCAACGGGTAACATTATATTGGGACAGTGTCCGTGCCGAACAAAGTTTCGATCCAATCAGCCGCAAGTACGATTTTGAAGGATATAGAATTTACCGTTCCTCACCGGCGGCTGATATTAAGAATCCCGAAAATTTTTTATTGTCGATGCAGTTGATTGGAGAGTTTGACCGGAATGATAATACGATCGGCTATAATACAGGATTCGCGAACATTAGACTTGATACATCGAAAATATTCATTGTTGGAAATGACACTGTTGTTTGCCGGTATCAATTCCCGCCGAAAAATGATCCGATCACAAGTTTGAACGGTTGGCAATATCTTTATGGAATTTCTGCGTTTGACGGCGGTGATTCTATTAATGGACTTCCAAGTTTGGAAAGTGCGAAAATTGTAAAGAGAGTTGTTCCTGGAGTTAGACCAACCTCTAATAAAAATACAGATATCATTGTGTACCCCAATCCGTACTATGCAAATGCGGCGTGGGATGGAGCGGGTGAGCAGTCAAGAAAAATTTATTTCCGAAATCTTCCTGCCCGTGCAAATATAAATATCTTTACGTTGACCGGAGATCTGGTTGCGGAATTGAAGCATGATGCTGCAACATACGACGGATCCGGTATAAAATGGTTTGATGATTTTAATACGCTTGGCGTTCCGGCACAACTTGCTGGTGGTGAACACGCTTGGGATCTTATCACAAAATATGATCAGGCAATTGCGACCGGATTATATTTGTTTACGGTAAAGAATTTGGACAACAATGATGTTAAGCGCGGTAAGTTTGCGATCATAAAATAAATTTAGGGCATCTCTCTACGAGTCGTAGACTAAAAACTTAATTTTGGAACTAAGAACTGAACCGTTCGCTTAAAGCGAACGGTTCAGTGTCGCACGAATACTCGATACATGCTGTAGCATAGTATGCCAAAATATTTGAT
>JANONI010000399.1:0-5194 GCA_031420755.1 Bacteroidota bacterium
AAGGGAGAGGTCTGCAAAACCTTTATGCATCAGTTCGAATCTGATCGGCGCCTCTATCTGTTTGCCGGGGTGGCGGAATTGGTAGACGCACAGGACTTAAAATCCTGAGTCTCGCAAGGGACGTGCCGGTTCAAGTCCGGCCCTCGGTACAAAAATAAGTATTTGCTTTCAGTGTTGAATTTGGTACATTGCGGAAGTGGTGAAATTGGCAGACACACCATCTTGAGGGGGTGGCGCCGAAAGGTGTGCGGGTTCAAGTCCCGCCTTCCGCACTAAATTTAGGTAAATAATGAAACGCTTCTTCTCTTTTTTGTTTATCATTACAACATTAACACTTGCAAGCACCATACGCGAAGGTACGATGCAGGCTCGCAGTGATGGAAGCAATGTGACAATTCAGTGGGGAACAACGGATGAATCCAGCATTAAAGAGTTCGAAGTGTTAAGACGAGATGGAACTGCTGGAGAATTTCTTTCTATCGCCGTCGTTTCAAAAAAAGGTTCAAATTCCTTCTATGAGTATATCGATAAATCCGCTTTTAAAACTACTGGAACTATTTACCAATATCGTATCAAAGTGATATTGCAAAATTCTGATGTAGAATATTTTCCTAAAGACGGTCCTTTAACTGTTTCACATAACGTATCAAGCGTTAAAAGAACATGGGGAAGTTTGAAAGCAATGTTTCGATAACGAAAAATTCAATATTCAAAGAAGGCGATTCAAGTGAATCGCTTTTTTTTTGTACAGACTATGATTCATACAACTGTTCCCATAATACTTGCTTCACAATCTCCTCGAAGAGCGCAACTGCTTAAACAGATCGGCATAACCTTTTCTGTACAACCAAGCGGAATTAACGAAGAGATTGATATGAACTCTTCGTTTGCTGAAAATGTGAAACGCTTGTCATTTCATAAAGCAGAAGACATCGCAACAAAAAATGATAGTGGAATAATTGTCGGTTCAGATACGATTGTCGTCATCAATCAAGCTGTTTTAGGAAAACCAAATTCTCGTGAAAATGCAATTGAGATGTTAAAAACGTTAAGTGGAAAAACCCATGTTGTTTATACCGGTTTTGCATTAGTTGATGCACAAACGAAAAAAACTTATATTGATCATGATGAAACGGAAGTCACTTTTCGAGATTTACAAGAAGAAGAGATTGTTTCGTATGTCGAAACAGGTTCACCAATGGACAAAGCTGGTGCCTATGGAATTCAAGATGATTTTGGCGCAGTATTCGTGAAAAAAATCAATGGTGATTATTATACTGTCGTTGGTCTTCCAATTTCAAAATTTTATAGTGCATTGAAGAATTTCACCCACGAGTTGGGTTATTTGAAAGGAAATGTATGAATCAAAAAATTCGTGTTTTGATTGCTAAAGCTGGCTTAGACGGTCACGATCGCGGCGCAAAAGTAATTGCGGCAGCATTACGAGATGCCGGAATGGAAGTGATCTATACTGGTCTTCGAAAAACTCCAGAGTCTATTGTTGAAGCTGCTTTGCAGGAAGATGTTCATGCCATTGGAATAAGTTCATTAAGCGGCGCACATATGACAATTTTCCCAAAGGTTAAAAAGTTGATGATGGAAAAAGGAATGGATGATGTGTTATTGTTTGGCGGAGGAATTGTACCGCAGGAAGATATAGTGCGATTGAAAGAAATTGGAATCGGTGAAATTTTTACACCCGGCGCATCGATGTTTTCAATTGTCGATTATATGAATAGTGTATTCCATACCAAAGCAGTATAGTTTCTCTGGTAACAAAATAAATTTATTAACACTCGTTAAACTTGCCATCGTCAAACTCGATGGTATAATTATCCTCTCGACTTTCATTTTTTTCAAATACTTTTTCTTTCCGATTGACGACTACAATTGTTTGAGGATCAAATCCAAAAAGATCTTCGGTAGAAAAAATAGTGTTGAAATCCCGCTCGTTAAAAAATATCTCAAACTTCTTAGAAAATTCATTCAATCGCTTTAGATAATATTCGGTATTTTCATCGGGGAAATTAGCATCCCATGTGTAGGCTTCTTTTGCATTTTCAAATCCTTTTACATTGGCATCGGTTCCGGTGATATAATATTGAATTTTGCTCCCTTGTTTGTATGATCGAAGAGAATTGAGTGCCAATTCGTACGATGCAGACTTATTGCGCTTTTCTTCAGCAATGTCGCGTTTATATTCTTGTAAAGAATCTTTTAATATTTCTGTTTTAGCAAAATCAGCAATATCCAATCCGTGTTCACGAATGGTCTTTTCAAGTTCGATGTAGAGATTGTGGAGATCTTGAATTCGATTATTTAATACACAATCGACACATTGTTGAATATAGCTCCGTCCAAATTTTTCAATTGAACGGGAAATGAGCGAAGAACCTTTGATATGAATTTTATCGGTGTAATCAAGCAACGCGTAATTTTTTTTCTTGTAACTCAGCATTCGCTTAAATCTTCCGTTGAAGCCAAGATTAATTCCTTCTGGCAGTGTATCGGAAAGATGTTCAACAAATTTTCGCTCAGCATCTTCACCAACAACATTGTCTGGCGGAATAAAATAGATTCCATCAGTGTCAACTTCAATAACAGTTCCATTGTGACCTTCAATTTCATGAATCAAGTTCTTCAATAATTCTTGTCCTGTCGTTGTTACCACATCCGCTTGTAAATAATCATTGAACAATCCTTTTCCATATCCCAAATATCCATAAAATGAATTAATTAATATTTTGAATGATGATTGCATTGCATCGAGCGTCGAATATTCTTGTTCGTTCAAGGTTTGTTGAAGCGAACGTTTCGCATCCAAGCGCATCATTGTGAGATATTCGAGAGCCAACTGAAATACATGCAGGTCATCGGTGATTGGTTGTAATTGTTTGGTAAGCATAATGGACGGATATAAGGATTCCACGTCGGCGTGTACGATTGGAGAAAACACACCGGTATAGAAAAGATCAGTATAGCCGCCGGAAGTTTGTGAACCTTTTTGCGGTTTTGGAACTGAATGTCGTTGCCGAATATATTCCCGAAGAAAAATTGATTCGATCTTAGCCGCTGAACCAAGTTTTGCAATAGTTCCAAAATTATACGGTAACATTTGTGTTAAAAAGAATGTACTGCCAGAAAGTTTTTCGCTTAACCCGCGTGTTTCAATTACATCATTAAGTGCATAGTTTTTTAAAGTATCAGGATCATTGTCCCAATACCAAGAGATCTTATCGCCGTGAATATATGTTCGATCCACAGATGAAATTCCAAAATATTTTGCGGCATATTTCAATCCGTGACTTTCCATATTCCGCTTTGTCATGTCATACGATTGAACGAGAAGCCACGTATCAATGATATGTCTTCCTGCAACCTCATAACTCATATATTCAACAGAATTTTCGGTAAACGATGTTCTGGATTTGAATCCAGTGGGGCTTGAACCGTCACGACCGATAGAAAATTCTATTCCGAGCAATTCACACCGAGTAAGAATATAAGGGAGATCGAAATTAAAAATATTATGTCCTTCAATAATGTCTGGATCATTTTCGGTAATAATTCGAATGCATTGTTGAAGTAATTTCTTCTCTGAAACATTTTTCCCACCGATGACGGTCTCAAATCCTCGATTATCGGAAAGTGAAATCAAAATAATTCGGTCTTCTTTTTTATCAGCGCGGCTGAAACGATATCCTTTCGAATAGGTTTCAATATCGAGCTGCATTCGATGTAGATCGGTGAACGCCATTTCTTTGAACAATGTTTTTCCGCTTTGCATCAGATATTGCGTGTTCATATCAGGTCGAAGAAAAATATGTTCGGTATCCAGATGAGAATTGTAATTTGTTTTGAATTCCTTTGTTAATCTTCGAAGGACATAATTGACCGCATCCCATAATATTGGAACGGAAGGGAAGGCGCACAGATATTGATAAAAATTGTTTCCTTCAAGTCTTTTGATCCAAAATTTATCAGGAAAATTTTCGATGAACCGTTTGTCGGAGAGATGAAAAAAAGGGAAAAACTCTTCGTCACGATATTCAACAAGATCGCCCGATCGTTTGTAAATTCGCACGAGAGTGTTGCTATGCGCCTGCACTGCAACAATATTTATCTCGCTATCGTGACCAAAAAGGATTGGATTCATAGTCTAATATAGTCTCTTGCTTTAAAATAAGAAAGGTCGACCTGAATCGACCTTTTGTATTGTACGATGTAACTTGGTTCTACGGTTTTAAATATATGGTAAAACCACCTTTTGCTTTAGTTTGCGAGCCAAATACGCCAATTCCGCCTTTTAGCGTATACCGCGTTTCTTTCAATTCACCGCCTTGAGTAACTATTTGATTGAGAAAATCGCTGTAATTGAAATCGACAGCGTACACATCAAAGCGTGTGTTTCCAAAATAATTCAAAAATATCCAGGGAAGTTCGGTATTTCTTTGTTCTTTTGGAAGGCCGATTCGGTATCCCACTTTATCAGGTCGTCGAAAATCTTTGCTTGTTGTGTCTCGGATAAAGAATTTTGGGATCAACGCAGCATTCACATCCAAACTTGTAATTGTTGGAAGATATGTTGTGTGGTAGTTGCTGCTTGTCCAAGTAAAATTATTGGGTGAAGCAAATGGATTGTATTTTACCGTATCGCCACCCTTTATTGTTGAAGTCGCCATACTAAATGTATCCGGAACGATTGTAACACCAGTGACAATTCGAACATCAGGTAACGGAGTTTTAATATACAACTCGTAAGTTTGTCGAGCTGTAATTTTCTTATTTGAGTCAGTCGAATAATATCTGCCCGGATTAACCGGATCATAAAGAAGCGTATCAACAAAACTTCCGTCACTGCTTTTAACAACCACCGTTGCTCCAACAATTGCCTGATTGGCAACAATATATTCTTTATCAACTTCACCGGTCCATTGTACTTTAATCGTATCAATTGCACGACCTTCTTCAAGATTTCCATTTACAACAACTTCTTTTTGGTAATCGGCAGGCGACATTGTCTCTTCACACGAAGTGAAGAATACAGCAAGTAAAGCAATAATCAGTAACTGTAATTTCATAAAAATATCCTTTCAATTAAAATTCAAAATCGAAACCGAATGTGGGAATGATCGGTAATAATTTTACATCGATTATTTCGGTCGGATTCTTTGACGTATTAAATCGTTTGAAC
>JANONI010000400.1:0-1689 GCA_031420755.1 Bacteroidota bacterium
GCGAAGTTCGAGAGCATTTGCTACTTGTTTTGGTTTTAAGGAAAGTTCTTGAGAAAGCAGTTTTGGTATATCGAGCATAAGAGCAATGGATAATTGATAGTGGATAATGAAAAGACATTTACGGCATTTGTACAAATAAAACACCGCAGAAAATAAACCGTCATTTCTGCAGTGCAGTGTAAAGATAGTAGAGAATTGGTGAAGAACAAAAGAATATTTCCAGCTTGTAATATTTCCAGCTCCTTTAAAATATCAAATTGACACTCCACACAAATTTCGCTACACTTAAGCAGTCACTCATTATTTTTTCACCTAATATTATACTTATGGCACAACCCTCTAAAGAACGCCACATCGGCAAAATAAAAAGTATGACCAGTTCCGCTTTTGTCGTTTCGCTGGATGAAGATATGTTCACCATGGAACGAACGGTGAACGGAAAAAATTATCGTGTTGGTCAGGTCGGCTCATTCATCGTTATGCCGGTTGGCACTGTGGAAGTTGTCGGCGTTATCAACCGTGCGTATCAGGCGAGCGAGTTGAACCGTGAGTTGGAAGCGCAGATCATCGGTTCAGTGAATGATGGAAAATTCCAAAAAGGCGTTGCAACATTTCCTACGCTTGGCGGTGATGTGTATATGACGGATGAAGAAGGTGTGGCAACTGTATTCGCATCTTTTGCTCAATATGGATTTGCCGTTGGCGATATTTCCGGCTATCCGGGTGAACGTCAATACATTGATCCGAATAAATTCTTCGGAAAACATATTGCGGTACTCGGATCATCCGGTTCCGGAAAATCATCAACCGTTGCTTCTATTCTGCAAAAGATTCAGATGTTTGAAAATACGCACGTTATTATTCTGGATTTGCATAACGAATATTCCGCAGCATTCCGCGAGTATGGAAATCTAATCAATATCACCGAGCTGGAAATGCCGTACTGGTTCATGAACTTTGAAGAGATGTGCGAGATGTTTGTTGATGAAAACGAATCGTCCGTACAAAGCCAGATCATGATGTTGAAAGATCTTGTATTGAACGTAAAAAAAGCACGCAATCAGGAACTACAATCTGTTATAACGGTTGATTCGCCCGTCTATTATGATTTGAACGAGGTGCGAGCAAAATTTCAATTTTATGATACCGAACGGATTTCAACAAGCACCGGTGCGCGCGAGGGACCATTCTTCGGACAATTTTCACGGTTTCTTGTTCGTTTAGACAGTAAGATGACCGATCTGCGATATAGTTTTATGTTTCGTCCAAAAAAATTCAAAGATTCAAATGCTTTAAAAGATATTCTCAATCGTCTGCTTGGAATAGAAAGTAAAAAACAGATCACCGTAATCGACCTTAGCGGCGTTCCGTATGATATTGTAAACACGATCGTAGCACTGCTTGCTCGAACAGTATTCGATTTCAATTTTTGGAACAAGAACAAAACGGATTTTCCTATTCTCATGCTCTTTGAAGAGGCGCACAATTATCTTCCGCAGATTCCCACTCCGCAGAACCGCGCTGCGCGAAAGATCGTAGAACGCATTGCAAAAGAGGGAAGAAAGTATGGCGTTGCCTGTATGATCGTCAGCCAGCGTCCTTCTGAACTTTCTGAAACAATACTATCACAATGCAATAATTTTGTCATTCTTCGTCTGACAAACCCAACGGATCAAAACTTCGTTAAGA
>JANONI010000401.1:0-10528 GCA_031420755.1 Bacteroidota bacterium
AGGGCCATGAGCCCGGCTTGCTTGAGAGATATAGGCATGGTGTTGTTCGTTCCTGTATGGGTGATCCTTATAGCTCACACTGCAATCGGTTTAGGAACATTAATGGGAGGATGGAAAGTGATTGCTACAATGGGTGTAAAACTCACTCAACTTAAACCAGTACATGGCTTCTGTGCAGAAGGGGCTGGTGCTATAATGCTTCTTGGAACAGCGATTGCCGGAATTCCGGTCAGTACTACTCACACAATAACCGGATCAATTATGGGTGTTGGAGCAACCAAAAGACTATCGGCTGTACGATGGGGGGTTGTTAAAAATATTGTTATTGTTTGGTTTCTTACTATTCCAACATCGGCAGCAATCGGTGCTTTCGGTTACTGGGTGGTAGAATTATTTCGATAAGATTTTTTTTGAGAAATAAAAAACTCTCAATGCTCATTGAGAGTTTTTTATTTTAAACAGGAAAATATTTCACACCATAATTCATCTCGCGCAGTTTTTTTGAAACGGCTTCGCGTTGATCGCCTTGAATTTCAATCGATCCGTTTTTTACAGTTCCTCCAGCTCCGCAATATTGCTTTAACGTTTTTGCAATTTCTTCGATTGTGTCAGGATTATGCTGTAAGCCGGAGATCACTGTTACACTTTTCCCTTTTCTTCCGGCAGTATCAAGAAGGACACGGACAGTTTTTGATTTTCCATCATGCTTTCGTTTTTCTATTTTGATTTCAGTTTTCAAAGATTGACGTTCTGATTCAGAAAGCAATTGTTCCAGATCTGAAAGTGATTGCAGTTTCATCTATTTTTTTCCTTCCATTGCGCGTTTAGTTTTTCTGGTCGGTTCAGCATTCAATGGGTTTTCGGGCCAGTAATGTTTAGGATATTGTCCGCGCATATCCTTTCTCACTTCAACATACGCATTCTTCCAAAAACTTGGCAGATCTTGAGTAACGGCAATCGGACTGCGTGCAGGAGAAAGTAAATGAAGAAGAACTTTTACTTTCCCGCCAGCAACCGTAGGTGTTTCCGTTTCACCAAACATCTCTCCCAATCGTACTGCAAGAATTGGCTGGGAATCATTTGTATAATCCAATGCAATACGTGAGCCGGTCGGAACTGATAAATGCGTTGGTGCTAATCGTTCAAGTTCGCGCAGTTGCTGATATGAAAAGAGAGAACGGATGATCGAACTCAAATCAAGTTTTGATAATTGTGAGCGTTTGGATATTCCGTCAAGAAATGGCGCAAGCCAAATATGTAATGAGTCGATGAGAGTCTTATCGCTCAAATCTATCCATTCATTTTCAACAAGGGATTTATTTCGTAACCATTCGCTTCGAGTTCGCAGCGAGATTGAATCATTATTCCATGGAAGCGATTCTAATCCCATCTGTTCAATTCCAGTAAGCATCGCATCACGAATTTTTTCTGTCGTTCCATTGAATGGTGATTCAGACAGTTCAATTGAATCAAAGCGGGTAATTCGTCGTGAAGTGACGGATTCTTCCCGTTCATTCCAGAATATTTCTTCAACTGTTTCAATCTGATCTTCAAATGCCGTTCTAATGTCCTGTACAGTTAATTGTGCTGCTAAAAAAATCCGAACGTCACTTCCTGCACCATCAACATCTCCGATTGCGAGATATTCTTCTTTTGACAGTACACTGTTCTTGGGTAACGTTGCTACCATATTCCCGGACATTTGATACCGCAAACCGTTTACATCCCGCCGTTTTCCTACACGTTCGGGATATGCTAACGCCAACAACATTCCAAGTTTCTCTTCAGGATCTTTTTTATAATGAACTCCCAATTGATTTCGCAATCGCTCCGATTGTTTTAATACTGTATCACGGCTGAATGAATATCTGGAATCAGCATTTCGCAAAACAAATAAACGGGAAAACAGATCAATATCATTTTCATTCTGCCCACGCAGAAAATCCCGATCTTCAAGCAATGCCGCAACATCGCATGCCAACGCGCCAATTCCTAATTCTTTTCCTTTGATCAACATGTGGGAAAGACGAGGATGAACGGATAGTTTTACGATTGCTGTTCCATGTTCGGTTAGTTTTCCATCCTTAGAAAGTGCTCCAAGACGAATCAACAAATCACGCGCTTGAGAAAGATGAGCAACGGGTGGCGGATCAAGAAACCGTAAATTATTTCCATCAGCACTTTCCCATTGTGCAAATTCCATCACCAACGGAGCGAGATCGGCAGCAAGAATTTCGGGTTGTGAATATTTTGGTAATTGCGTCTGCTGATGTTCAGTCCATAACCGATAACAGACACCTGCTTGCTGCCTTCCTGCTCTTCCCATTCGCTGATACGCAGATGATTGAGAAACTGACGTTGTAACAAGTCCTGACATTCCACGTCTCGAATCAAAACGAACAGTTCGCGCAAGTCCTGAATCAATCACTATGCGAACTCCTTCAATTGTTATGCTCGTTTCTGCAATATTTGTTGAAAGAATTATTTTTCTTCTTCCTTTCGTATCTGGATTGAGAGCAGCTTGTTGCTTCTCATATTCAGCTTCACCAAATAATAAATGAATTACAATATGTGGTGAAATTTTAATTTCATCGAGCATTGATTCCACTCGGCGAATTTCACGTTGCCCAGGAAGAAATACCAGAATATCTCCATGTTCTTCTTTGAGTGCCCGATTGATCGCTGCGACAACCGAACGCTCAATTTGAGTATCATTTTTGGATGGAGAATAATGTACGGTTACAGGAAAAGCTTTTCCTACCGAATGAATAATTGGAGCATCGCGGAGTAATGTTGAAAGCGAAATCCCATCAAGAGTTGCGGACATAACAAGAATACGAAGATCGTTTCGCAAATGTTCCTGAACTTCCAATGCAAGAGCCAGCCCAAGATCAGCATGAATGCTTCGCTCATGAAATTCATCAAAGATAATTAATCCAATCTCCGGCAGCGTCGGATCTGCCTGAATCATTCTCGTAAGAATTCCTTCGGTAACAATTTCTATCTTCGTAGCAGTGCTGATTTTACTCTCGCCACGAATTCTATAACCGATGGAGTCGCCAACTTTTTCACTTTGAAGTTGAGCCATATACATCGCAGCTCTCTGCGCAGCAACTCTTCGCGGCTCGAGCATGATGATCTTTTTTCCATCAAGCCATGATTCATTTTTTAATGCAATAGGAACTCTGGTGGTTTTTCCGGCACCCGGCTCAGCAGAAAGAATCACATTGCGATGGTTTTTAATCGCAGTGATGAGATCGGGAAGGATAATGTCTATTGGCAGCGGATTCACTGATAGAAGATAGGAATTTTTTGCTGTTGGAGAAAATACATAGAAGGTCGGTTCTAAAAATGTAAATATTCTCTGCGAACTCTGCGGTCTCGGCGGTGAAAATACAATAGTTATATTAGGGCATCTCTAAAAACTTCCCTACGGGTCATAGACAAAAAAAATCTGTGAAAAATCCGTTTCTTCCCTGCCTGCCAAAGCGTTCGGCACGCAGGCAGGCGTGTTTTTCTGTGGTCTATGCTTTTTAAAATAGATTGTTAGAGATGCCCATTAGAAACGGCACTAGTTAATGTAATATTACTGCTGCTCCATCCGTTTGATGATATTTTTGTTCTGATGATTGAAAACATTTTTTCCTTCAGCAGTGTATAAGAATTCGATTCTCTCTTTATAGAACTCAGTAATCTTCACGCGAACCATTTTTAATGTGCTATTGAGAAAATGATTTTGTTCCGTAAACCCTTCTCCTAATATTCCAACGGCAGCCGGAAGCCACCGTTCAGGAAACTCGCCCGCATACCGTCCGCCTGTCTTATATTCCTTAATTTCAAATTCAATTAACGAAAGTGCCTCAATCTGTCCTTGTTCTGTATAAGTTGAAAGATTTTTTTGTTTTAGATAGTTCAATATCTTTTCCTTGTTCGGAACAATTAATGCAACCGTAAATAATGATTGATTATTATACAACAGAACTTGCTCAATAAACGGTGAATTCGCCACCAACGCTTCTTCAATTCCTTCCGGACTAAACTTCTCTCCGTCATGGCTTATCAGCAAACTTTTTTCACGTCCTAAAACATATAAAAAATTATCAGCGTCAAGGTAACCAAGATCGCCGGTATATAACCATCCATCGCGAATCGTTCGGCTTGTCGCTTTTTCATTCTTCCAATATCCTGCCATAACGTTCTCGCCGCGGACAACAATCTCTCCTTGTTTACCAATCAGAAGAGAATTTCCTTTCTCATCACAAATCTTCACTTCAAGATTTGGAACAATACTGCCCGATGAACCAAGTTTATGTTTTTTTGGAACATTTGCAGAAATTATTGGAGAGGCTTCCGTTAAACCGTACCCTTGATACATAGGAATGCCGATCGCATAAAAGAACCGTTGAAGTTCAACATCCAACAATGCGCCGCCGCCGATAAAGAATTGTAATCTTCCGCCAAATCCTTCGCGGATTTTTTTTAGAATCAAGAAATCAAGGAACGTGTATTGTAATTTTTCCCATACAGTACCGTTCTTACCACGATCCCATCCAATTCCATTAATTTTGTATCCTAGATTTAACGCTCTATTAAATAATGATTCTACTTTCTCTCCTTTGTCTTTGATTCCCTTCTCAATGTTTTTTCTAAAATTTTTGGCAAGCGCAGGAACACTTAACAGAAACGTCGGTTTTGATTCACGGATATTCACCGGAACATTCTTTAATGTTTCAAATGGAGTTTTCCCAACTTGCACCGAAGCCATACTTGCTCCGTTCTTCATCAACGTATAAATTCCAGCAGTATGAGCGAAACAATGATCCCACGGCAGAATTAACAACGAACAATACTCCTGAGGAATATGAAGAAGCCCTGATGCTTGCTCTACATTTGCCGTATAATTTCTATGCGTGAGAATGATTCCCTTTGGATCCGCTGTCGTACCTGATGTATAGCAAATATTTGCAGGATCGTTCTCCATAATCGACTGCCAACGCTCGAAGAATTTGTCACTGTACGATTTATGGTATTCATTCCCCATTTCAAGCACTGTTGAAAATTTTAGTTCATCATCATTCGTTGGTTCACCATCAAGAATAATAATCTTTTCCAATTCTGGAAGATCGTTCTTGATGGATCGAACTTTATGAACGTGTCCGCCCGACACAATTACCATCCGCGCACCGGAATGTAAAAGACGAAATTTTAGATCACCAAGTTCATCAAGTTTTACAGAAAGTGGCACATTAATAGCACCCGCATATAACATACCTACCTCAGCAATTACCCAGTTATTTCTTCCTTCCGAAATCAATGCTATGCGGTCGCCTTTTTGAATTCCAATACTCATCAATCCACAGGCACAAAAATACACTTGTTTTTTTGCTTGTGCATACGTAAGTCCACTATAGTTATCCGTTTTCTTTTCTCGCAAAAGGATATTGGTGGAAAAATTTATGCAACTCTGTTCAAACAAATTTGGAATAGTTCGTTGAGGTGTGGTTTTCATAAAAAGTCCGATGATTATAGTTACGGAAATTGTTTCAAAATAAATTCGATTGTCATTTCGAACGAAGTCACAAAGAGACGAGTGAAAATTATTGAGAACATGTGTAGAATTTTAACTTTATGTACCGAGAATTTAGAGGAAAAGCAATCGGAATGGTTTAAAATAATACAGGCGATGGTAAGACATCGCCTGCGAAAAAAATATAACTTTCTAAAATCCTGTTAACGGTTTCCGCCACGATCTCTGCTTCTATTATCTCTTCCACCGCCATAACCGCCGCCGCCGAATCCGCCTCGACCACCGCTTTTTTTATTATCAGTTTTGGGCTTAGCTTCATTCACCGTTAACGCACGGCTCTTTAATTCTTTACCGTTTAGTCCGGCCATTGCTGCCTGCGCTTCGGCAGAGTCCGGCATTTCGATAAAGCCAAAACCCTTCGGCTCGCCACTAACTTTATCTTTGATAATCGCAATGGTATCGACTTTACCAAATGCTTCAAATGCTTGCTTCAAATCATCTTCTGTAACTTCACGCGATAAATTGCCAACATAAATATTCACTGTAATCTCCTTTAAGTAATAAAATATTTTTGAACTTTTGCTGCCGTTTGAATCTGTAATATTTCGATGATCAGAAAAATAAAATTTGCCTCCTCTCGGAAACTTTCATCTGCATAGGAATAAGGTATCGAAGCCTATGCAGAGAAGCAAATTGTTTTATTCCGGTGAACCGCAAGACTCCTGAATACGGTTAGGTAAAAGGTGAAATGCTGAAGTTATCCGCAACATTGTTTAGACAAAGAACGAAAAACGCTTTGTTTACGCAGGATATTTAGTGTTTTAATTGCTAAAAATGTACTCACGTATCCGTCTATAGTGTTTTTCTTTGAAGTTTCAGTAACAGAAACATCACGCATTTTCAGCAGTATCGTTAAGATATCCTCTGCACTTTGTGGACCCACAGAGACAGACAACCAATCCGCTATCGGCATCATAGTCATAATCAATCGTTAATTCTTCATCCTGTTGGATATTGCGAGTAGCGTAGAATAAAATTTTGTTACCTGCAATTTTATAATAACAACTTGGATCGCACGAATGGTTAAGATATTTTGTGTGATTTCCTTTGTCGTAGCCATCAATTGCATGGTTATCATTCAACCAAAAAGTATAAATTCCAAAACGATTCATATCTTTTTCTCTTATGATCGCTTCCGCTGCAGAAATTAATTCTCCTTCATATTCAGCAATGCGATGATCTTTAGAAATACTTTTGTTGGTAAAGCAACCTAAGCGGTTAATTGCAGATTCTTTAACAAATAAATATTCGGACATTGAACAGCTTTCTTCTTTTGTGATGATACAATATACATGGAAACTAGTCGTATAGTATCAATCAATAACTGAAGTTATGCAAAAACAAGAAAAACGCTCATGGTGGGTCTGCCGGCAGACGTCGAACCATTTTATTACAACAATAATTTTCTGCGTAATTTCAGTTAATAATATTTATGGCATTTCTAATTTTTAATATTTGAAATTTAAATAATAATAGTTCTCTAACCGAGTATTTCGTTGTTAAGGTGAGATCGAGGATTTATTGAGAACATTCTAACAAAAAAGCATTTCGGAGCATTGACAGAGAGATTGTAATTAATAGCGGTCTAAAAAAAATATACTTCAAAAATATTCACTCATACCATCGACAGCATCGGTCACAGGAATTGTGAATTCAATAGATTCAAGGATCTGACGGGCGAGAAAAAGTTTTTTATCCAGAAACACATCCGTGTGCATCGGATCGTGATGCGTAATGATCCACCGTTTGACGTTTCCAAGTTTGCACAGCAAACATGCGTTGGAGAGCGATGTATGTCCCCATCCGATCTTATTCGCATATTCTTCGTTCATATATTGGGATTCGGAAATCATCACATCGGCATTGGAGATGAACTGGATGAGATTGCTATAGAGTTCGAGTTGTTCAGAAGGGATCAAATCAACATCGGGTGCACCAAGATATCCTTTCAAGAATTCATTATCAGTGATATATACAATTATTTTTCCGTTCAGCGAAAATTTAAAACCGACTGCTGCACCCTGGTGATGAACATAACACCAGTACACATTGAGTGTTCCAACTTTGATCGGATTTTCCTTCATTTCACGAAACACAATAGTGCTCGGAAGATCTTGTAACTGCACAGGAAAATAATCCGCATCCAACTGTCCACTGAAGATCGAGCGAAGATCTTTTCCGAAACCGGAAGCACCATAGACCGTCAGCGAAGTTCCATGACGATATGCTGGGACAAAGAACGGAAATCCCTGGATATGATCCCAATGAGTATGTCCGATAAACAGATGAAGCGGGCAACTTGGTTCAGAAATCAATTTCAATCCAAGTTCACGTA
The DNA here is from genome assembly GCA_031420755.1 of Bacteroidota bacterium. Lineage (GTDB taxonomy): Bacteria > Bacteroidota > Ignavibacteria > UBA10030 > UBA8401 > UBA8401. Next base: position 7,923 of record JANONI010000401.1, read on the forward strand.
TTCCCGTTCCCGCATCGATAATAACCGTGGTGTGTCCATCATTGATTTCCAAACAGGGAGTGTTGCCGCCGTGACCGATGAATGCTGCTCCGCTGACAGGGATCGAACCTCTTGTTCCCCAGAAACGGATGTATGCTTTCTTACTGTCCAGAGAAACCGTAAATTTTTCTTGTCGATCTGGTGCCGGTGCAGATATTGTTTCTGAAGTATGAGAAACTGAAAAGTATTTACCGACCGTGGCAAGAAGTTCATCGTGCGAGAAAGGTTTGGTGATATATGCCCATGCGCGATACTGAAGTGCCAGATTTTTTTCGGAGACATAATCTTTCCCTGAACAAATAATAATACCGATGTGTGATGTTGCGGGATCAGATTTTAATTGTTTCAACACATCAAATCCGTGAATACCAGGCATCATAATATCGAGCAGGATCAGATCGGGATTAAATGAGCGAACAACTGAAAAACATTCCTCTCCGTTGGATGCGGTGGCAACTTCGTATCCTGCAGTTTTTAAGAATGTCTCCATCACGATACGAATACTCTCCGTATCATCTACAATCAGCACTCGTTTTTTTATATTCCCTGCCATAGATGTCTTTTAATATGACACTGTAAAAATTAGAAAATAACTTCAATAGGAAAAACTCGAATGAACGTGTAATGACGATTATCGGATCATTCTTAGGGGAAATGTAAACAAAGTATTATTCAATATCACCATTCAAATTATTTGTCAATTTTTGAAATCAGTGGACATTTCAAAGTAATTGAAAATTCCGCAATTATGCCATCATTATCTTTTTAACAATTCACTATTATTTTTGATATTGCAGTCACCATTTTCAACTCTCCTAATCCACCACTTTGACCTTCAACAATGATTCAAAAATCATATCAATACGAATTCGTTCTTTGCATTCCAAGTTAAAGAAATGGAAGCATCTTCAGAAAATCAATAATGCGCAAACGCTAAAGCAGCAAAAAATAACAAAGCCCTCCGAAGAGGGCCGATATTACATTTCATTATTGTTACTACAATTTTTCGTTGAATTCAGCATGGCGAAAAATTCAAACCTATGAGATTGAAGTTTAATCGGTAGTGTCCTGAATTATTTCATCAACAACAGTTTTTTCGTTTCGTTAAAATTTTGTGTCTGTAGTCGATAAAAATACACTCCACTGGCAACAGGCTTCCCAAAATTATTCATTCCATTCCACGTCACTTCATACGTACCGGTGTTTTGGAAGTTATCAACAAGATCAGCGATCTTCTTACCGTTCAAATCATATACCGCTAACAAAATGTTTTGTGCGGTTGGAAGCGAATACCGAATTGCAGTTGACGGATTAAAAGGATTGGGATAATTTTGTGTAAGCTCAAACTTCGTTGGGACTTTTGTATCAATTTCTGTTACTGATGTTGTAGTCGTTACTGTTGCCCGCATAAAAAGCGTGTAATCATTCGGAGAAGATAATTTTGCCCACGTTGATCCATTATATTCATACGCTTTTTGATTCCCGGGAGGGGCATCGGCTCCTATCCACGGTTTATTGATACCATCATATCTTGCGCTTACGTAAAAATCTCCCGGAGAATTAACACCGGTTAGATTGAACGAACGCCACCCCACAACAGAAGGCGTGTAGGGAGATGGAGTTAGGATCGATGTTCCGGGCAGATTATTGACACCATTAAGATACATTTTTAAAGTAAATGCACCGGTACCGGTGTTGGCCCAATCACTGATGTAAATTTTGATATTTGTTACTTTTACATTCGCGACAGGCGGTGTGAATCGTAAAGCCAATTCCCAATTTGCTAAATCTTCATAAACACTGGTCGAAGGAGAATTATCATCATAGATTAAATTATATGTTGTTCCGGAATTAGGTCCGATGCCAACCGCTGTGAAGCCATCCGCGACTGCATTATATTCCGCGGAACCGTTGCCAAATAAATCTTTCGCAGCATTTAAGCATGCATTCCTTGCATCAATAAATTGCGAGTTATTTGTTAGATACACAGTCAATGCTCTATACCAAATTAATCCTCCTTTTGTTCTACCAATAGCGGCAGCAAGGTTGTAAAACGATTTATTGATAATACCTGAGTTGACATGAACACCCCCCCAGTCACCTGCTTCTGTATTAGGAAGAACTACGAATTCGTTCATATGCGCTGGCTGCCAATCGTTGTCACCCTGCACGTGTCCGTTATGTGGATCTTGTATATTTCGAAGAGCATCGCCTGCAATTGCAGGAGTGAAAACGTCCTCACCGAGTAGCCAATTTGTACTGTCTGCTATTACAGCAAATATATCGGAGACGGCTTCGTTAAGAGCACCAGATTGAAGTTCGTAGACAAGATTTGCCGTTCTCTCAATTACTCCGTGCGTCAATTCGTGAGCGATAACATCGAAAGCACCTGCTAAATTTGAAAACCTGACACCATCACCGTCACCATACGTCATGAATGACCCGTTCCAGAAAGCATTATTGTAATTCTGTTTATAATGAACAACACTGATAATGGTTCCGCCCAAATTATCAAAACTACTTCTATTGAAACGAGATTTGAAAATAGAATAAACTTCCCGGCTGTA
>JANONI010000402.1:0-2285 GCA_031420755.1 Bacteroidota bacterium
TTTTTTAGTATGTAGTGAACCGTTCGCTTCAAGCGAACGGTTCACAAACGCTCATAGAGTGAATTTATTTTTCCAATTAACTTGTCCGCCATCTTTCTTGACCGCCGTCTTATTGGCGGTTTGGCGGAAGCGAACGGTTCACTATACCATTGAAATTAAATTTCTTTTGCTGCAATAAGTTCCAGTGTCCGTTTCTTTTCAGCACGCGATAAAAATCCGACCGCAATCAAAATAAATACCAATGAAACCCAGTCCTGAGTTTTAGGAAATCTTCCTTGAAACAGAAAATATGAAATGAGCGTTGCAGTTGTTCCAGCAACAAGCGAAGTCAGCCGATTGACAAGTCCTGCAAATGTTGCGGTTCTTCCTTTGAACATAAAAAGGAAAACGGAAAAAAATGCAGCAAGCCCGAATGCCAAACCAGCAATAATTGCCCACATCCCAAATGGATGAGGATCGGCAATAGAGTCTCTGAACATAAGTAAATTTGGGTTCGCTGTTTCAAACCACACTGGTGAATTGAATAGAACGTAAGCCACTGTGAACAAGACAATAAATGCCGATATCTGTTCGATTGCAAAAAATCCGTTATTGTCTAATTTAACACCTTTGGCACGAGTATTCTTATAATAATTCATGAGATAGATACGAATAGAATATGCAACGATGTAGCATCCCAGAATGGCAACAGCGATAGGCGAATTAACAAAATCGAAATCGCCGGGACCGACATAAAAAATGTTCACAGCCGCCGCAATAAGAGCAAAGACAACAGCAATATTCTCTTCCCAATATACATTTTTGTGCAAAATTCCTTGTTTGATCTGTATCGCATCAACGATGCGGCTGATAATGATGACGCTCGCACGCATAATAACCATTGCCACCATCACAGAAATCGGAAGCAGATACATTAATGTTGTTGTCGGAATAACAATTGCAGTGCAAATGCCGGAAGGAATGATATATAAAATTTCCTGCGGAAATTTAATTTTTCCCCACGCAATCATTTTGTTTGAGGTGAGACGATACCAACGAAGAACCAACACCACCGAAAGAGCAATAAAATTTCCACCGATAGTGCTGTAAACCAAATATTGTATCTCTGGCATTCCGGGATACCCAAGCAGAGGACTGCCGGTAAAATATTTTACGCTGATACCAGTAATGACATAGAAGAAAAAATATCCAACACAAAGTTGGATTAACCGAGCGGTGCTGCCTTCAGAAGTTTTCCACATAGAACAAACCTATAAAAAATAATTGATAGTGTACTTATTATTTATAATGCCAACGCCATAAGAAATAAGGCGTGTTAAGATAGGTAAATAGAGGGAAAGAAAAAAGAAAAGAGAACTGATAGCGGTTCACATTGTCTTAATTTAGATTTCCATCGAAAGAAAATTAGGAGCTATTTTCCTTTAACCCACTCTTCTGCAATTTGCACTGCATTGGTTGCTGCACCCTTGCGAATATTGTCCGAAACGATCCATAAATTCAATCCGCTTTTTACTGAATCGTCACGGCGAACACGACCGACAAATGTATCGTCTTTATCATGCGCAAAGATCGGCATCGGATAAATTTTTTCTTTTGGATTATCCTGAAGAATAACGCCGGGAGCATTTTTCAACAATGTAAACACATCGCTCAATTCAAATGGTTTTTCAAATTCAAGATTGACCGACTCGCTGTGTCCGCCAATGGAAGGAACGCGGACGCACGTTGGAGAGACAACAATTGAATCATCTCCCATAATTTTTTGCGTTTCGTTTACCATTTTCATTTCTTCTTTGGTATAACCATTTTCGGTAAACTCATCAATATGCGGCAAACAATTAAATGAAATTTGATATGGAAATTTTGGAGAATCAACTTTTTCGTTTTTCCACTCCTTCATCAACTGATCGTATCCTTTTTGCCCTGCACCGGTAACCGATTGATACGTGGAAACAACGACACGTTTTATTTTATATTTATCATGCAACGGCTTCAACACAACAACCATTTGTATTGTAGAACAATTCGGATTTGCAATGATCTTGCTTCCTGAAAATATCTTTTCACGATTCACTTCCGGCACAACAAGCGGAACATTCGGATCCATTCGCCACGCACTGCTGTTATCTATAACCACTATTCCATAGTTCGCGCAAATCGGGGCAAACTCTTTGCTTACCGAACCGCCGGCCGAAAATAATGCAATCTCCGCGCCGCTTTTTTTGATATTTTCTTCGTTCAATTCTTGAACATTCCAATCTTTCCCATTGAACGATACGACGTTT
>JANONI010000403.1:0-2012 GCA_031420755.1 Bacteroidota bacterium
CACATTAGCCGATTCACTAATGAATCAAGTTTCTTCGATCACAGATTATTATGTACAAAACAATGGAAATTACACTGTTGTTGGTCTGACTCCGGGTTCATACGTTATTCGCATTGAACCAATTAATCCTAGTTTTACCGGGGGATCAGGCGTTGGTCCATATTCGTATGATGCAACAGCTATTTCATTTATAAATCCGGTAACGATGGAATATTATAACGGCGCAAATGAATCCAGCAATCCTGCAACTGATAATCCGCTCGAAAAAACTTCCTTAGCAGTTACAGCAGGAGCAACAGCCGCAGGAATTAATCTTATTGCAAACGCAAAACCTGCCGGCGCACCGTTGTTGGTTGAAGATTTTAATTTTTCAGGATTGTTAACTGCAAACGGCTGGAGCATACACAGCGGAACAACTAATTTTCTTTCAACAACAACGGGACTGACGTATGCAGGTTATACCGGAAGCGGTGTAGGAAATGCAGTATTGGTCTCAAATCTTGGCGGAGAAGATGTGAACAAAGGATTTGATGAGCAAAGCACAAACGGCACTTCAATCTACAGTTCATTAATGGTGAATGTAAACGATGCGGCAACAGCAAAAAGTGGAGATTATTTTTTTCATATTGGAAATAGAGCATCACCCACATCGTTCACAACTTTTAGTGCACGAATATTCGCTCGGATCGTTTCCAGCAATGTTAATTTTGGAATTAGCAATACATCAACAGTAACATACGGAACAACAAACTATTCAAAAAACACTGTCTATCTGTTGGTCGCAAAATATACGATCAATACCGCAGGGAATGACGAGGTGAAATTATGGGTAACTGCATCCGGTGTACCAACTTCGGAAGTGAACGCAGGAACTGCTGAAGTTACCAATACAACAACTGCCGGGAAAGATACAATTAATGCCGTTGCCATTCGTCAAGGAGCCACAGCACAGCCGCAGCTTGTTCTTGATGGAATTCGAATCGGCACACAATGGCCCGGAACACCGACAAGCGTAAAGAACATTGCAAGCGCAATGGTTCCAACTTCAATTGAACTGTTCCAGAATTACCCAAATCCATTCAACCCAACAACGGCAATTCGGTTTGCGTTGCCTTCATCTGAAATGGTAAAATTGAAAATCTTCGATGTGTTGGGAAGAGAAATTGCACGGCTTGCAGAAGGTCGGTTTGAAGCGGGCGTTCACGAAGTACGATTTGATGCGCAACAATTATCTAGCGGAACATATTTTTATTCACTTGAAGCGGGAACACATCGCGAGATCAAAAAAATGTCGCTGCTTAAATAGAACGCGTAGAACCAGCGATCTTTTTGCGGGAATCGTGATGAAATAGTTCTGTAGAAAATATCGTAACAATAAAAAGGGCTGGAGTAACAGCCCTTTTTTATTCTGCTCTCTGTTCCCACTGCAATACCATAGCAGATAAAAAGGACTTGACCTTCTTGCAAACTCAGACTACATTAGCGCGAGATATAATTTTTGTTGCAGTTATCCAAAGGATCCTTACGTATGTATGCTTCGCATCGTTATACATTGCTTTCGGATGCGGCGTTACAAGTACTGCGTGAATATTACAAAAAGTATAATCCCAAAGAATTTTTGTTTGAGGGGCAAGGAGAGCGAAAACATCTTTCGGAGAGAAGTATTCAAGAAGTATTTTATCACGCTGTAAAGCGGGCTGGTATTCGCAAACCAATTTCACTTCATGGGCTTCGGCATAGTTTTGCAACGCATTTATTAGAAAGCGGTATTGATTTGCGGTTTATACAGGAACTTTTAGGACACAGCAGCAGTAAAACGACTGAAATCTATACCCATGTAAGCAAGAAATCGCTCGGTAAAATTGTAAATTCATTAGATTAAGTCACGAAGTGATGGCTTCGCTCACATTGCAAACAAACCCGCCAAAAAGATAGCGGGCAAGAACGAAACTTGTCCGCCGTCTATTTGGCGGATAAACGCACTTGTCCGCCTCTGGAGGATTGCGTATATC
>JANONI010000404.1:0-3846 GCA_031420755.1 Bacteroidota bacterium
CTCTAAAAAGGTATTTTTAAGAAAATGCGAAGCATGCATACGCATAAATGCCAAATTTAAACTGTTCTTGATTCCTAAAAATTGAAATTAGACCTTTTTAGATTCGACTCATGGATAAAATATAAATGAAGTATGATGTGGAGAAAATACGAAATGCTTTTCAAAGTAATTTTGTATTTTATACCACACATTCAAGAGAGGAAATGGAATCCGAAGAATTTGGAGTCATTTCAGACTCGGAGATTTTTGAAGCAGTACTCTCGGCAGAAATTATTGAAGAGTATCCAAACGATAAACCATATCCGAGTTGTTTATTATTTGGTACAACTTCTACGAGGCGTCCTTTACACATAGTTTGTGGGATCGAAAATAATTATGAAGAAGTTGTTGTGATTACGGCATACCATCCAAACCCTGAGTGGTGGATTGATTACAAACAAAGGAGGAAACAATGAAGTGTGTGATTTGCCATAGTGATGCTATTAGAGTTGAAGATGTAAAAGAAACCGTTCGAAGTGGGAACGATATTGTATATGTTCCGATTACTACTCCTGTTTGTCAAAATTGCGGTGAAAGATACTATGACCGGAAGACAATGAAGTATTTAGAACAAGTTCGTGAACGTTTACAATTAAAAAAAAACGAATTAAAAGAAATCGGAAAAGTATTACTTTATCAAGAATAATCTATGGCTTACAATCGTCCAAGTAATTTTCATCGACCAAGTTTTTTCGGCGGATTCCAATTCTTTCCGCCGGTGATAAAAGCATTGCTTATTTCCAATGGCGCAATATTTTTAGGAACGATGTTTCTCGGAAATTTTCGTGCCGGAGAATTTTCCTTGGAACAGTTCTTTTTTCAGGAATTTGCTTTGTGGCCTTTTGGTGTTGGATTTGGTTTTTGGCAACTGTTCACCTATATGTTCATGCATGCAAGTTTTACACACATTCTTTTTAACATGCTCGCGTTATGGATGTTTGGAATGGAACTTGAGCACGTTTGGGGATCTCGAAAATTTTTCATCTATTATTTGCTCTGTGGATTTGGCGGGGGGTTGGCAAATCTCTTGATCGCTCCAATGTTTACCACGGTTGGGCCGACAATTGGAGCATCGGGTGCGGTGTATGGAATTCTAATCGCATTTGGAATGATGTTTCCGGAACGGCTCATCTATATCTATTTTCTGCTTCCGATCAAAGCAAAATATTTTGTTGTGATGTATATGGCGTTCGAAATATTTTCTGTTGGAAGCATAGATGGAATTGCACACTTTGCGCACCTTGGCGGCGCACTTGTTGGATTCATATATCTTCTTTCCGACGGTTACCGGTTTGACAGTCTGTATGGAAAAAGCCAGAGCGGAAATGTCTTTTCAAAGTTTGCTTCAACTTTCAGTAATGCGAAGCAGCGCACGGAAAGTGCTAGAGATAGCACTAATGCAAAAATCTATCCCATCGATGACTATAATCGAACTGCCGATGAACAACAGAAAGCTCAAAAACAAATTGACGATATTCTTGATAAGATCAGCAAAGATGGTTACCAGAGTCTTAATGAGGAAGAGAAGAAAGTTCTATTTGAAGCCAGCAAAAAATTGAACTAGTTCAACGCTGAGGCGCAAAGACGCTGAGGGTTATGAAGAAATCTGATTATGATCAGTTGACGAATGAAATAATTTCTGCCGCGATTGAAGTGCATCGCGAGCTTGGTCCTGGCTTATTAGAATCAGTTTATGAAGTTTGTTTAGTTGAAGAATTACGAAAAAAGAATTTACTTGTAGAGCAACAAGTAAAATCAGCTATTGTTTATAAGGGAAAAAGTCTAAACAAAGAATTTATTATTGACCTCCTTGTTCAAGACGAAGTAATAGTTGAATTAAAAGCTATAGAATTGATCCTTCCGGTTCACGAAGTGCAACTTGTAACATATTTGAAATTAGCCGATAAACGTTTGGGACTTCTAATTAATTTCAATGTGCCATTATTAAAAGACGGGATTCGCAGAAGAGTAAATAAACTAATAGAATAATTTAACTCTGCAACTCAGCGTCTAATAGTTTTACTAAAACCAAGGTACCTTTTATTATGGAAAATATCTTACCCGTTATTCAGCCGGCACAAAATGGAAACAGTAATTCGCTTCCATCCAATTATAAAGTCGGCATCCGAAGACATACTCGTCAGGTAAGCATTGGCGGGATCAAGGTTGGCGGCGGCGCACCGATCTCTGTTCAAACAATGACGAAAACAAAGACCGATGATATTACTGGTACGGTGAAGCAGATTGTTGATGCATACGAAGCGGGTTGCGATATCATTCGCGTAACAGTGAATGATAAAGAAGCGGCTGATGCAATGGCGGAGATCGTTCGTCAATCTCCGATACCGATTGTTGCCGACATTCACTTCAACCATATTTTTGCATTAAAAGCGATCGAAGCAAATGTTGCAAAAGTTCGTATCAATCCCGGAAATATCGGTTCGAAAGATAGAATTCGTCAGGTGTTGAGTGCAGCAAAGGATAAAGGAATTCCAATTCGTATCGGTGTGAACTCTGGTTCGCTTGAAGAAGACATTCTTGAAAAGTTTGGATATCCAACCGCCGAAGCATTGTACGAATCTGCAATGCGGCACGTGGGAATCTGCGATGAATTTAATTTCCGCGATGTGATTATTTCTGTAAAATCAACCGATGTTCGATTGATGATTGAAGCATACCGTCTTGTAGCGCAGCGAACCGATATTCCACTTCATCTTGGTGTAACAGAAGCCGGATTGACGCGCATCGGAACAATTAAATCTGCCGTTGGTATCGGAACATTATTGGCTGAAGGAATCGGAGACACCATTCGAGTTTCGTTAACCGATGATCCGGTGAAAGAAATTGAAGTTGGGAAAGAAATTCTTCGTTCGCTCGGTCTTGCAACGCGCAATGTTGAACTGATCGCTTGTCCAACCTGCGGACGTTTAGAGATCGATCTATTTGGAATAATGGCAGAATTAGAAAAACGCCTCGAAGGAATTAAGAAACCGGTCAAGATTGCGGTACTCGGTTGTGTTGTCAATGGTCCTGGTGAAGCAGCCGATGCTGATATCGGAATTGCGGCGGGAAAAGGTGTCGGGATTCTGTATCGCAAAGGTGTAATGATCCGGAAAATAAAAGAGAGTGAAATTGTTGATGTAGTTGTGGAAGAAGTGCATAAATTTCAGCCAGAAAATTAATATGCCGGAGATTTCTCGCTTCTATGGAATTGTAATTAAAATGTTTTTTCAAGACCATGCGCCACCACATTTTCACGCCGAGTATCAGGAAAATGAAGCTGTTTTTGAAATAGAAACATTGCGAATCAGAGAAGGTGAATTACCAAATAAAGCAAAATTGTTAGTTGTTGAATGGGCGATGGTGCATCGGGACGAATTATTTGATGCGTGGAGTAATGCACAAAAGCCAGAGCCAATTAGAAAAATTGCTCCGCTGGAATGAGATATGGTTAAAATTACAAAGTTGAACGTATTAAAAAATCATCATATCCATTTTTATTTTGACGATGGAATGGAAAAAACGGTTGATTTTTCACAGTTCATTTCAGATGCTGAAATGACAAAACCGTTGAAGGATGAAAAATATTTTTGCAAAGTAAAAATTTATGAAAATGGGCGAGGCATTTTTTGGCCCAATGGGTACGATTTTTGTCCAGATAATATTAGGTATTATCTTGTTGAAGAAGAAAATTTGCATCTAAAAAAATTTTCAGTTCACGATAAACCCAACAAATGAATAATTCTGTATTCTCTATCGCAAAGGAGAAATGATTCGAAAGATCAAAGAGAGTGAAATTGTTGATGT
>JANONI010000405.1:0-3525 GCA_031420755.1 Bacteroidota bacterium
GATGAAAAAAAGAAGTTTGGTAAGGGAAAGACTGTATAGGTATTTCGTAGCTTTAGAAAAATTTCCATCGGCAAACAAAAGAAAGTCCGTGATGAACGATTGAAGCAAAACTGTTTTCGATTCAGCCCGTTTTTTGCGGTCGCCTGCTTTGAATGATTGAAGAAATTTTAGTGCATCAGATTTAAGTCTACACCGCGAAGAATTGCGTTTTGTTTTGCCATCTTCACCGACAAAATACACATACCATATACCGTTAGCATCTTTGGAAAGGAACATTGGAAGCCTCATTTCTGAGGTAGACACTAACGTTTTTACTAACGAGTAGAAGCTAAAGTGTGGATTTTATTAAGATTTTCACCCGCGGCATTTTGCTTGGGAAGCAAATACTCTACCAACTGAGTTACACCCGCAGATGGTTTTAGGTTTCATCGTAAGCAAAGATACATTCTCTACTTTGCTACGCTATGCTGCTACAGAAACGTAAGAAATATTACGATCTATATCAATAGTTACATCCTCACAAAATGACTTATCTCATCGGGAAGCTCGAATGAGATTTCAACCAAACCAGCAACGATATTTCCATTACGCCAAGGAGTTTGGTAAATCATTTTTTTCTTTCCGTTCTTTTCAATTGTATAAACATTTGTGCTGCCGTCCGACAACAATGCTTTCAATTTTGTTAAGGCTGGTTCGGGATGGCAATCAAATAAACTACTTCCTAATAAATCTTTTCCGCCATCACTTTTAAATACTTGTGCAGATTTTTCATTCATGTACACAATGGTTCCTTGTTTGTCGCATATCGTAACGGCTGCGCTTATTTCTTTTAACCAATCCACAATATTTCTCCTCGTCAATAGTAATGTAGCAGAGTTACGAATCTGCATTGGTTTTATTTCTGAACAGTGTCCGTTTCCAGTGAATAGAGACGAATAAATTCTTTGCTTGCCGGGGAGTCGCTGCGGAAATCGTGAACAACAACGGGTTTCGGAAGTTTTTTAACGTACCCCACTACGTCCAACATTTTTAGCGTATCAATAGTGTCAGCCCTCATTGATAAAATTTCAAACGGCATTTGATAAACATTTGTAATTTTTTTCTCTTTTGCGATCCATTCTCCGTTCTCAACAATCGACGTATCCATTATAGAAACGACATACTTTATTGAGCCGGATAATATGAATCCTAAATATTCTTCATCCGTTGGATAAGGGATCAAATATACAGCCGTATCCAATTTTGTAATTGCGCCACGCTCAAATGATTCTTTCCCATTCAGGGGTCCTGCTTGCCTGAACATCTATTGAAGAAACCACTGCGTTATATTGTTCGAGCACTCTCTTCACAACATTTATTCTGTCCTTCCCTAAATAACAATGAATATAATATTTTCCTCTTCCATGTTTAGCGATCTCCTTCATTTTGATGATTGCATCTTCATTTTCACTCACCCACGGTACCATCGGAATATGGATAATTCGCAGCCCGACGTTTTCTGCAATATTCTTTACATCATCAAACAACTTCCCCTCAAACGGAACGACCGTGGAATTTAATAATGAAATCACATCTGTATATCCTTCTTCCTTCAATTGTATCATCCGTTCTTCCGTTGGGTACGGTCCAAATGTAAAACTTTTATTCTCCATCATAATGGATGTTTCAATTCCTTGAGAGGCATATTGAGGATGTAACCATAACCAGAGTGATAATATTGCAGCGGTTGCACAAGCGGACAGAACGATGAATGTGCTTGTAGTTTGAGAGCGATTTACAATGAATCGTGTTAACCACAGTGAGATCAACGCTGACACCAGAATCAATACTCCAATAATAGATTTAACAACAAGATCTTCATTATTCTGATTCACATGTAAATCTCTCATTTCCGTTGTTATCCACCTCACTGGTCCAATAAGTGTTGCAGTACCGGTTGAAAAGCCAACCATCAACCAGATTGCAGCGAATAGAAATATAGTTTGAAATGAAATTTTGAAATATTTTTTTTGGAAATGCATGATGATACTTTTCAGATGATGAATTCTCTAACCACAGTTAATGTACAGAAGTTAGGCAAAACAAGAAACCCAAATAGTTTAAAATAATAGTTTGACATAGATTATATTGCAAGTATCATTCTTAGAGTGTATTTTGTTCTGAATCAGATATACATTCCCCACTTTGTGTAATTCAATCAGAAACTTTTTCTCATCAATTGAAGTTAATAATATCACATTATCATTCATCGAAAGGAACCTGTATGAAAAGAATCACCGCTTTGTTGTTGTTATTCATTGCTACACTCTCGTTCGCTCAAAAGCCGGAAGTAAAACTGCTGAGACTCAGCCAATATGCAACAGTTTCACAGACCGTTGGCGCGACTGATATGACGATTTCGTACCATCGTCCGGGAGTAAAAGGACGCGAAATTTTTGGCAAACTTGAGCAATACGGTAAAGTATGGCGCGCAGGGGCAAACAACGCAACTTCCTTTGAGTTCTCACAGGATGTAACAATCGCCGGAACAACATTAAAAGCAGGACGATATGAGTTTTTTCTCATTCCAACAGAGAATGAATGGACAGTGATCTTCAATTCTGCAAAAGATCAGTGGGGCGCATACAACTACGATTCCACATTGAATGTGGTAACCGTTGCGGTAAAACCCGAAATGATTCCTCACGAAGAATGGCTCTCATACAATTTTTCAGACCTAACTATTTCATCTGCAAAAGTTTCGTTGAGGTGGGACAAAACAGCAATCTCATTCGTCATTAACACCAACACCGAAGAGAATGTAAAGAAATTAGAATCGCAATATTCTTTACTCGCTGCACAGCAAGCCGCAACGTTTGCCCGTTATTCGTTGGACAGCAAATCTGATTTTGACAAAGGAATTTCCGCCGCTGACCGTGCAATTGCCATAACACCAAATTTTTCAAACTTAGCATTGAAAGCAAATTTACTTGCTCAAAAAGAACAATGGGTAGATGCGGTAAAAGTTGGTGAAGAAGCGATTAAAGCAGGAAAAGCAAGCAACGCAAACACCGCAAATTTTGAAAAGACCGTTGCAGGATGGAAAGAAAAACTTCCAACGACAAAAGGAAAGAAAAAATAAATTAAATTTGTCGTTCCAGCAAAGGCGGGAATCCATTAAAAACAAAAGGCGAGCACTGCTCGCCTTTATTTTGGAATGACTTCAACAATAATTTATGTTCTACTATCCTGATTTTAGCGGTATGGAAAATATTCAATGTCATAAACAAATTTTGCTTCGATTGTAGAAATAAACTTTGATTTATTAATATAATCTTTCCTAACAGATCCAGCAATTAAATCAGCCACTTGACATCCAGAATTATATTTACTGTCAAGCATTTTAGTCTCTAAAAAAAGATTCGCTGGATATCCCGTGTTTTGTTTTTGTATATAATTAATAAATTCTTTTTCAAAACTTTCTCCGGAAAATGAATCAAAATACAAATTGGAAGAACCAATGAAAGGTGCTACTTTGTCAATTAG
>JANONI010000406.1:0-3627 GCA_031420755.1 Bacteroidota bacterium
GATAGAAAGATTCAGCGTAACGGAGCGCTGCTGTTCAGCAATATTTGCAAGAGTGATCGCATTATCATTTAGATATGGACGCAAAATTCCATACACTGCGCCGTCATTCGTTCCAATTCGTGAGAATGACTGTGTAGCAAATGCTGGGAATGCTCCACGAATCCACGCAAGCCGCTGATAATGTTTTTGCAGAAATTGTCCGGGGAAATTCCAATTAATTGTGCTGCGCGCCCGTTTTTCTTTCGCACCAGTGATACCATAACCATACCCAATTTCCTGACCATTCCAGATCATTGGAAATCCCGGAACTGAAAAAATTACCGATGCCATCGGCATTGTTCTTTTTAATGTTGTAATAGTATCGTAAAGATAATTGGCGGAATAATTATGGGAAATTCGATCTTCATCCTGCGATTCCATAAATCTCATATACAACGAATTCGGTCCGGGATAAAATCCGCCGTTGTTCAATTCGTTATGAAGTGCATCAACTGCAAGTGTGCTAAAACCAAATCCCCGTATCTGATTGAAATATGCTTTAAAATCATACGCTGCATCCACGCCGCCGTTAATTCCGTTGCTCGAATAATCTGCGTAGATCGTTTCCGTACCGGAACCTGTTCCATCATCTTCCGCCAAAAGGAAAATATCCGGCTTAATGTGTTTCAATGCATCACGCAGCGGTTTTCCCATATACTGTTCTCCGTAGCGCCGGTGCGGTCCCCAATACACATCAAAACGGTATCCATCAAGACCAAATTCTTTAATCCAATGTTTATACACATTAATCATTTCTGTTTGCGCATCAATATCTTTCCAATTATAATTCAACAATTGATCGCTGAATCCGCTGTAATAATTAAATCCATCACCATCGAATGATTGACCAAGTCCGTTTGTGTTATGAGGAATCGCTGTATGTTCATACCAATTCCAGTAACGGGAATCTTGTTTAAAGAGATGTGCGTCTTGCGACCACGGATGGAACCGCGATGTGTGGTTTGGCGTAACATCAAGAATCACTTTTATTCCGAGACCGTGCGCCTGCGAAATAAAATTTTTGAAATCCTGATTCGTACCATATTCCGGTGCAACATTGTAAAAATCAGTAATGTTATATCCGGGACCAAAATTCTGATCGATTGGAAAAGCATTCTTCATCACCGGCATTACCCAAATAACATTGAATCCCATATCTTTAACATATTGCAATCGTGCAGTTGCAGCGGGAATTGTTCCCTGCGCTGTGAACGATTTGGGAAACATAAAATAGACTCGCGCTTGCTTCACCCATTGCGGATTTGAGGCAATAGTCGGGTTCTCGTATCCGCCATCTTTCTTGATGATAAAATAAAATCGTGCTGTATCTGCGCCACCTTCGCTGTCCGATACAATTAGCGAATAGTAATATTCTCCCGGCTGAGTTGGTTTAGTAATCTCAACAGTTCCATTCGTCTTACCGCTCAATCCAAGCGGGATGACCTCATCATCTAACCATTTATAGGTCATTGTTTTTCCATCCGGATGAGTGCTTCCGAGAGCACTTAACGTCATCATTGAACTTGCTGCAAATGAAACCGAAGCTCGCGCATAGGGAGAGTGATTGACGATATAGGTGAACGGTACCGTTTCGGAAATTACAATCGTTCCATTGGTATCAACAATCGCTTTGAACGTGTTCACACCTTCAGTTAATGTATCGGTAGCGGTGAATAATCCTCCGGTAACAACTACATGCATTGTATCAAAAGTATTGCGAATAACTTTCGCAGAAGTGATTGCTGTATCTTGAACCTGACCGCGGATAGTACGGATTGGATTTCGTGTCGGAAAATTTCCTTGCGACGTGATCTGAATAAATCCGGCTTGAACAATAAAGTTTACAGAATCAACATTTGAAACTCCTGAGGATGCTTTTACAAAAAGTGAAACGAAATGTTTTCCGTTAACGAGTGAAACGGGAGCCGGAAATGCCAAGAACTTTTTCGCTTCATCATAATATTTTCCAAGATTGGAATATTCAATTCCATTAATCGTAATTTTGATCGAAGATGTATCTACAGAAGCGCCGATTTTCGGAAAAATATACGCAGAAATGATCGGCGTGTTTGTTTTAATAATCGCTTGCCTTTGGTTTGGAAGAAAATGGTAGATCGTAACATCTTTTGTATAAATAAACGTGTTGCTGTTATCCTTTGAATTTTCGTTGTGATTCAACGGATCGTTTGGCCACGGTGATGCGCCCGAGTAATAGAATTTATATTGCCACGCACCGGGAACACCGTTGGCCGGTGGATTTGGATTGCCGCCGACGGCAAGACGAACAGTCTTTGTCCAAAGATTATTTCCTTGAAAATCCATCGGGGTAGCAGTATTAGTCCAGTTGTTAAATTCCCCGACAACAAATATTGCAGGATTAGAAGGGGCTGAATATCGAAATGTCACATCAACTTGATCTTGTGCCAAAAGAGCGGAGCCGAGCAGTACTAAAAATAGAGATAATCGTTTCATTGTTTTTCTTTCGTCGTTGCAAAAAATATTTTTCCGGAATACGCCGGAACCGTAGTTGAAATTGAACTTTTCTTGGGAATAATTGTTTCACCGCTAAAATGTTCGGTCATCAATTGAATCTTTTCTCCAACCGAGACCTCTACATTTATTTTCTTCTTCGATCTATTTAGAACTATGACAGCACTATCGTTGTTCAATTCACGTTTGAAAATTACAAGGTCGTTGTTCTTGTTATTTTGAAGCGAAAGAAAATCGCCGCGACGTAAAACTTCAGAAGAATTTCGAAGTGCGATCAAATTTTTTACAAATTCATGGAGTTCCGTATTCCATTTCTTTTTATCCCAAATCATCGTCCGGCGACAATCAGGATCTTTGCCCCCTTCCATTCCAATTTCATCTCCGTAATAGATCATCGGCGCACCGATGTATGTCATTTGAAACAGATACGACAATTTCATTCTCCAAATATCCTCATTACACAATGTCAGATACCGTTCCGTGTCGTGACTGCCAAGCAGATTTTGCATTGCGTAATTGGTTTCCGTACGATAGAGTCTCCTCGTACCTTCAAGTTCTTTATCAAATTGCTTTGCGGATATACTTCCTTCGGCAAAAAATTTAAGGCACGCATCGCGGAAACGATAATTCATTGTCGCATCAAATTCATCGCCGCGCAGCCACGCGCTTGCATTTTCCCACAGTTCGCCGACGATGTAACATTCGTTGTTCACAGCACGAACAACATTCCGCCACTCTTTCCAAAAATCGTGGGGAATTTCATTCGGAACATCTAACCGCCAACCATCAATTCCTTTTGTTGTCCAATATTCCGTAACATCAAAAATATATTTCTTCACTTCCGGATTCTGCACCATCAATTTTGGCAGCGAAGCATACCCCCACCAACATTCGTAATTTGGTTTTGGCTTCATCGCTACCGGAAACGAATAAATATTGAACCACGAAACATATTTTGAATCCTTCCCATGTTGCAGAACATCCTGAAATGCAAAGAACGCGGTACCGACATGATTGAACACACCATCAATAACAACGCGGATATTTTGTTCGTGACATTTTTTGATGAATTGGTCAAAGAGTTCATTCGTTCCGAAA
>JANONI010000407.1:0-2555 GCA_031420755.1 Bacteroidota bacterium
GATCCGTTCACAGTCAATCTGGCGCCAAGCGCCAGTTTTACAATCACTCCCGGTTTAATTGTGAGCTTGAATCCACTGTTTACCGTAACACTTCCTTTAACCCATATCACTCCGCTTGCCCACGTCGAATCTTTGCCAATATTCCCTGTATTGACTATCGTTACCGGCAACTGCGGTGCAAGAGTTGTCCATGGTTGAAAATCAACATTGTTGCTTACTTTATTACCTAAACCTGTGGGATTGCTGCTGGGGTGAAAAGGTCCTGTATCGCTTCCCCAATAATTTCCTCGCACAAAAACCGTTGTAGTTGTACTCGTATTTAGGAATCCCCACGTGATATTATTACGGATCGTATCTTGTGTTATTGTTGGTTGCGTGGCGCCAACTCCTGTAAATTGAATGCCGATGTTATTGCGGCGAATATTATTTTTTTTGATCGTCGGTGCAGCGCTGTTGCTGATAAAAATTCCTGTACCGTTTGAATCGATAGCAGAATTTTGGATTGTGGTTGTTGAGTTAACTCCAATGAGAACACCGCCCATCGTATTATTGGAAATCGTACATGAATCAACGGTAAAGTTCAACGATAAATCAGCAAGGATACCATAACCTGCGTTTTGTCTGATGGTAGTGTTAGAAATACGGGGTGATGACGATCGTGGATTAATGCCGTGGTTGGAACTTAGTCGGATTACGGAATTGGAGATATTGATATTGGGAGCGCCCGTTCTGTAAAAAATGTTCGCCGCATTTGGTCCTCCCCCAGCATATTCGATAACGCAAAAATTGATGATCGACGAAACAAGAGCTGAATTTTGCAGTTCTATCCCATTCCAATTTCCCGGCGCGGGGGTTAGCGCATTGGTAGTGAAAGTAATTGTACTGTCCGATTTTCCATTCGCTATCATCCTGCCTGCTACAACAAGCATTTTACCTGTGTTGAATTTCACTGTGGTACCCGGTTGAATAGTAAGGATTCTACCGAAAGGAATGAACACCGAATCTGCAATTACTATTCCCGACCATGTTGTATCAGAAGTTATTGCACCGGAAATAGTTTGGGCGGTTAGTGTGAATGGAAGATATGCGGCAAGCATACATAGAAAGCGTAATGAACGTTTCATAGTGATCGTCCTTTTAAAAAATGTTTTTGAAGTCAGACTTTGAGAGAAAAGAAAAAGATATGTACGGATAGAAGAGCGTAGCAAATAATTCATAGTGATCGTCCTTTCAAACTTTCATCCGTTAAAGGATCAGTCAACGGACTGATACGTCTCCTGACGTACAAATGTGGTATTCCATAAATTTCATAGCGAGTCGTATTTTGAACGCAAAAAAGTAATGGAATAAATGTTGTACTACTGTTAGTACTATCACACCCTGTAACCCGCAATAACCCTTCTCCAATAGGAGTCCTTCGGAGAAGGGTTAATACTTTGTAACTACTCAGTATCGCAACCATGCAATTCAAAGGATGTCTGACGGTGCTTTCCACTTGTCCGCCTTCTTTTTGGCGGAACCGTCTGACATCTTGGTAATTTATGAGTATGCATTCCCACGCTAAACGTCAGACACAAAAAACGTGTCAGACGTTATCCATGACGAACACCATTAAATCACTCGTCATTCCTGTCCCAAAGGGATCGAGACTGTGTCAAAACTATTTGTAACGCCGAACTCTGTTCGGCGATGTTACTATTTTCATTATTTTCACAATAAACCACCCCGACGCAAGCGTCGAGGTATTATGTTTGAAAAAAATATCTAATCTTATTTTATAACCCCGACACAAGTGTCGAGGAATTCTTTCGATTAATTAAAAGTGCCGACCAGCCTATGGCTCGTAGAGAGGTCGGCAATACACTTTTGACACAGTCTCGATCCCTTCGGGACACGCTTTTGGCGGGAATCTATCTTTACAGTGAGTAGTTACAATACTTTTAAGGTTCAACTATATATAGAGAGGAATTATATCTTCAAACTGTCAATTTTGTATGAATAAAGCAATTACAAAACCATAAAATCTTTTTGTCTACGACCCGTAGGGAATACCGGCAAACAGTGGCGCCGCAAGGTCTTTCGGAGAAACAATGGGATTTTTTACTTGCCACTCTATATTAAGAGTAGCATCGTTAAATCGAATCGCACGTTCATGTTCTTTGGAATAGTAATTGGTGCATTTATAATGGAACACCGCCTTTTCTGATAGCACAGAAAATCCGTGAGCAAACCCGGGGGGAATCCACAACTGGGTATTATTGATGGAGGAAAGTTCGATAGAAAAATATTGCCCGAATGTCGGTGAACCAAAACGAACATCAACAGCAACATCGATCACTGCGGCGGACGATTGAGCGGATTAATTGCGCCATTAATCGTACGAATAATGAAATTACTTTCATTCAACAATACCGACATAAAATTAATTGGTGACGAAGATAATGCTTTGGGGAGAATACGAGCAACTAATTTCAATAGTACTCCGCTGCCCGTAATCGGTTGACCGTTACTGATAAATCCCAGTTTTTTTGATAGAGGATTATACACGGCTTGTG
>JANONI010000408.1:0-1514 GCA_031420755.1 Bacteroidota bacterium
TCTTGATATTTTTTAGCGACCGATAAGAGTGTTCCTTCGCCGAACAATTTTCCGGTAAACGTAATGCTGACGGGAATTCCTTTTTCTGTAAATCCACTCGGCACAACAACGCAAGGATGCCCTGATAAATTTGTCAACAAAAGACCGCTTCCTTCTAACGAAGGACCGACAAAAACATCTACGTTCTCCATTACTTTTTTCATTTCTTGAATGAGCAATTGTCGAACGCGGCTTGCTTGTATATATTCAACAGCGGGAATGAATCGGGAAGCGCGGAATGAATTAGGCCAAGCATTTTTTATTTGCCGCACCAACAGATCGTCTTTTCCGTTCCGTGTCAAATCGTCAAATGCGGCGGCGGATTCCGCACTCAGCATTATGGAAATATCATCTACCGGAAGCGACGGCAACGATATCGGAATCAGTGCTGCTCCAAGTTTTTGCAGAACGATCAGCGCAGAATCGTTAAATTGTTTTCCGAATTTCGCGCTGTCAAAATCTCTTTTCAAATATCCGATTCGTAATTTTTTGAGGTCGGTTTTTTTCGGTTCATAGACGAAAGGAAGATTAAATACTGTTTGATCTTTTTCATCCGGTCCATAGATCGCATTGAAAACGAGTGCGCAATCTTCAACCGTTCTGCAAATTGGACCGAGTTTATCCATAGACCAGCTTAATGCCATCGCACCATAACGACTAACTCGACCGTACGTTGGACGAAGACCTGTCGTTCCACAAACTGTTGATGGAGAAACGATTGAGCCGTAGGTTTCTGATCCGATTGAGAATGCATACAATCCGGCAGCAGTTCCTGAGGCTGAACCGGCGGAAGATCCGCTGGAACCTTGGGTTGTATCCCACGGATTCCTAGTTTTTCCGCCAAACCAAATATTTCCCCACGCAAGTTCTCCCATTGAAGTTTTTGCAATAAGCACAGCACCGGCTTCACGCAATTTCGTAATGACCGTCGCGTCAACATCAATCATTTGTTCTTTGAATGGAACCGAACCCCACGTTGTCCAAACTCCTTTTGTGGCGAGAATATCTTTTGCACCGTACGGAATGCCGTGAAGCGGTCCACGATATTTTCCCGCGGCAATTTCTTTATCCGCGGCACGCGCTTGTGCAATTGCTAAAGATTCGGTGAGCGTGATGACGCACTGAAGTGCAGGACCATATTTTTTTATGCGGTCAATATACATAGTCGTCAGTTGTTCCGAAGTGATCTTTCTTGTTCTGAGTAATGAAGAAAGTTCTCCAACGGAATAGAACGCAAGTTCAACAAGATTTGTTGGGAGTGTTACATTCTTCATTCCTTCGGGAGAAAAAACATTTTTCTTTTTTTCGAACGTCATTCCGAACGGGATTGGATTGAACAACAGTGAAGGGAGAACATTGTTTGGCAATGGCACAGCGCGAAGATTTTGAAAACTCTTTAATTGAGACTGAACATCGCCAAGAAGCGATTCCCGCTTTGCTTCGTTGAAATGCAATCCAATAATCTTTTCAGCGGA
>JANONI010000409.1:0-19031 GCA_031420755.1 Bacteroidota bacterium
GTTCGATCATTTCTAGAGCGCGAGTTACGGCTGATTCAACGGAGAAATATTTTCCTCTATCTGAGAACGAATCGGGCGTAACATTCAATATTCCCATTATATATGTCCGTTTGGAAAAATCAAATGTCTTCTTACCGATTATCATTGGCTCTCTATGCACAGAAACTGAGTTCATTTCTTTCAAAATATCGAAACCTTAATGCAGATGCAAAAGAAAATCTGAACAATTAGCGATAGTAAACAAAAAACCCGCATCGTCTGCGGGTTCATTCTTGCTTCCACTGCTTTTTTATTTGCGCGCAATGCTTTTGCTTTTTCTTTGCTCTTTGCGCGTTTCTTACGGTGTTTCTTGGTAACTCGGTATCCTTTTTTGTTCACAACTGGGCAAGTATTAAATGACAACCAAAATTAAGAAGCAATTGCGAAGGATTTCACCGGCATAGAATCAGATTCAAGTTTTTGTAAATTTACAATTTTGCTTGCACGATCTATATCAATACCGACAATATTACCAAATTCATCGAAATCCACCACAACACCGTTTGAAACTTCTTTTGAATCAACACTCTTTTTCTCTGACAGATCTATATATAAAGAATCTGTTTCTGCATAATAATTGAGTCTCATTGCATATCCTCCTTAAAATTTCTATCTGGGAAAGCATTATGAACGGTTTCACCGTCTGCGGTGATTCGTGTGCACACATAAAAGAATTACTCGTAATGAGTCCACATTCGAATTACTTTTATAACATTAATTTCTTCAAGAACTTGATAAACTAGTCGGTGTTGGATATTAATTCTACGAGAGTAAGCTCCTGCTAAATCGCCTACTAATTTTTCATATGGCGGAGGATTTTGAAATGGATTCTTCTGAATAACTTTTAGTAAATTTTCAGCTTTTGATTTGAGTCCAGCCGATAATAGTTTTTTAGAATCCTTTTGGGCTTGTTTTGTGAAAACAAGACGCCACGTTACCACGGCAGCTCCGTAACGCATTTTTCAATCGGGGTTTTCAATCCTTTGCGAATTGATTCACGCATTTTGGGAATTGAAAGTAAAAATAATGTTTCTTGAATCGCTTTCCAATCTTGTTCGGAAATTAAAATTCCGTGTGTCTTTTTTCCCGTTATATGAATTGGCTCGTGAGAGACTTCTGCTTCATCGAGCAATTGAGAAAAATTTGATTTTATTTCTGCTACTGAAATGGTTCTCATATTAATTCCTTTTTTGAAAGATACCCAAACAATGGAGAAGTTTCAAGTTGTGTGAAATATGTTTCGATGGCAATTTATAACAAAAACCCGCATCATCTGCGGGTTCAAATTTACACTGCTTTTTTATTTGCGCGCAATGCTTTTGCTTTTTCTTTGCTCTTTGCGCGTTTCTTACGATGCTTCTTGGTAACTCGATATCCTTTTTTGTTCACTGTATCTCCTTAATAAATGTTTATTGTAATTAATGATCGTATAGTTTACTTGGTTGTCATAAAACAATCTGCGAAAACATCTGCGGTCTCTGCGCAATCATATTATGGTTCACTGCAATTATGATAAAATCCGCATTTCGGACAGAACAATTTGCATTTGCGGCTGTCAAGCTGTGTTCCGCAGTTCACGCAATAGTTCCAGTAATGTTTTTCAGTTTCAACCTGAAGTTCATCTATCTCGAACTTCAACAGCGAAGGTATCTTCTTAATTTCGTTTGGAACGTTCTCCATTGCGCTACTAACTTAACGAAGTGAAAAATTGAAAGCAAGATTATTCTGCATAAGGGTATAGAACCTATCTCAAAAAAAATCGTTCAATATTTTTTCAACATCCCCCAATCTACAATGTTGTCAACGTAAGGGTTGGACGAAAGTCCAAAAGGCTTTGTGGTCATTCCTTAAAAAGTATAAAACCTTGACAAGGTTTCTTTCACGGTTACGAAAAACATTCAGAATTCACAAATTTATTCGCATAACATTTTCAAGTTCCAAAGAAACACGTTGGCGGTTGTACGAAACAGTGACTTTTTAAGGGACGACGGCTTATAGAGATTTAACTGATTGGATCAATAATCCGTTTCAAAATCCACGAGACTGTGTCAAAACTATTTTCAGTGTTAACATCCCCGAAATCTTTAAGATTTCGGGGATGTGTTTCGCAAAATTTGACTTTTGACACAAGTTCCCACCGTTTGTGCCAGATGATCAACTTTCGTTCTTTGATTC
This sequence comes from Bacteroidota bacterium, assembly GCA_031420755.1. Classification (GTDB taxonomy): domain Bacteria; phylum Bacteroidota; class Ignavibacteria; order UBA10030; family UBA8401; genus UBA8401. Next base: position 2,215 of record JANONI010000409.1, read on the forward strand.
TGGACAGCATCAGGGGCTTACTCCAGCAATTCACTAAAAACTTGTCCAATCTGATGTTTTATGACTACTTTTTTACTCTAACTCCCTTTATGCGAAGCATCTCCGAAGGAGCACTTCGTGCCTTCGGATTTTGGACAGCAGCACCAAAATATAATTGATGATCATTTTTTCCATTCTCGAGAAGTAATCTATTATTTTGATAGTGTACTCTACGAGTAAAAAACAGTAATTTGTTTTTTGATAATTTTTTGCCAACATTCATTTAATTATTTTTTTTGAATTCAAAAAAAGGACCTAGTTGTATGGATAAGTTTGTTATTAAAGGCGGAAAAAAACTGAACGGAACTGTTTCCATCAGCGGAGCAAAGAATGCAACGCTGGCGTTAATGCCTGCAACGCTGCTCGCCAGCGGGAAATATGAACTTCGCAACACTCCTGATCTTCGAGATGTTGTGACGATGTCCAAACTGCTTCAGACGATGGGAGTAACGTTCGAGCGAAAAGGAAAGACACTTGAAGTCAATACATTTCGCGTGAACAAATTTGAAGCACCGTACGAACATGTAAAAAAAATGCGCGCATCAATTTATGTCCTAGGTCCACTCCTCGCGCGATACGGACAAGCAAAAGTCTCACTGCCCGGCGGCTGCGCCTGGGGTCCGCGTCCGGTTGATCTGCATATCGAAGGAATGAAAAAGCTCGGAGCAAAAGTCGAACTTGTTCGCGGATACATTCACGCCAAAGCAAAACAATTGAAAGGAACGCGTATTGCATTCAGTATATCCAGTGTGGGCGCCACAGGAAATATTTTAATGGCAGCAGTTCTTGCAAAAGGAACTACGCGTCTTGAAAATGCAGCGATGGAACCCGAGATCACAAATCTTGTAGAAATGTTGATTGCGATGGGAGCGAAGATTGATGGGATTGGTACAACAACATTGGAAATTGAAGGAGTTGAAGAACTTCATCCTGCAAATGTTGAAACGATTCCGGATAGGATTGAAGCGGGAACGATGTTGATTGCCGGCGCAATGTGCGGCGGTAAAATTAGAATTGAGAATGTCATTCCTGAACATTTTTCCGCCGTTACCGCACGACTTGCCGATGCCGGTGTAAAATTAAGAATCGAAAAAACATTCATCGAACTTACCGCGCCAAAATCCGTTAAACCGGTCGACGTTACTACCGCTGTGTATCCGGGTTTCCCAACCGATATGCAGGCACAATGGATTTCATTGATGTCCATCGCAAAAGGAACTTCCACTGTTACCGATACAATTTATCACGATCGATTCGCTCACGTTCCCGAAATCGCTCGGCTTGGTGCTAATATTGAAATGAAAGATAATGCGGCAATCATACGGGGAGTGAAAAAACTTTCCGGCACCAAAGTAATGTCAACCGATCTTCGCGCTTCTGCAGCATTGATCCTTGCAGCATTAAAATCCGAAGGAGAAACAGAAGTATTACGTGTCTATCATCTTGATCGCGGGTATGAAGCAATCGAGAAGAAACTCTCTTCGCTTGGTGCATCAATCACTCGTGTTGCTGGTGAAGAGTTCTAAATGAAAAATGAAGATTGGAATTTTCGTAAACAAAAAAGGCGATGATAAATTTCATCGCCTTTTGTATATTTCCGCAGCAAACCCTATCGTGATTTTGGCACTGTCAAATAAAATGTTGACCCTTTCCCCTCCATACTTTCAAACGATAATTCTCCGCCATTAAGTTTAGCAAGATGATACGCAATGAACAACCCAAGACCTGAACCTTGCTGTTCGTGTTTTTCCCTATCAATCTGTCCAAACTTTTGGAAAACAACTATTTTTTTATCCTCCATAATGCCGAAGCCATTATCGCTTACGGAAAATTTAAACGACTCATGTTCCTCTAAATTTACCGTAACAATTCCATTGGGATGAGAAAATTTGATGGCGTTATCCATCAGGCGGCGAAGAATATTTTCAACATGAGCTGCAAACATAAACACGGTTATGCTCGCATCAGGAATGGTATTTTTGATCGTTATATGTTGATGGGAGCATTGATATTCCAAATCCGCGATTAAACGATTTACGATGTGGTATGGATTAATGCTGGAGTTATGCACTTCCATTTCGCGTGCAATCTGTCCCGATTCAATTTTGGTTACCGTTAGAAAATCATCGACCATGACATTCAACCGTTTACTGCTATTGTGAAGCATTTGTAAAAAATCAGTCAATTCTTTCGGAGAAAATTCATATTGCGTATCGGACAACATCTCGGTTGCGCCAAGAATAGAAGTTAATGGCGTGCGCATTTCATGAGTAATTAATCGAAAAATCTCGTTTTTCATCTTCTCGGTTTGAAAATTTACTGCTTTATTCAACTGGTCTTTTCGTTTCAATTTTCCGCGTATCGAAGAAAGCAACAAATGAAAATCCACTGGTTTTGTAAGATAATCGTCACTTCCAATTTCTTTACCAACAAGAATACTTTCGGGATCGCTGTGCGCAGTTAAAAATAAAAAAGGGACATGTTGAAGATGCGGTAACGAACGAACGTGAGCAAAAAAATCAAATCCGTTTTTCCCCGGCATTGTAATATCGGAGATAATGAGGTCTGGACTGGTGGTGTTAAGATGCTCAATACCTTTGTCCACACTGTTCGCTGTCAACACTGTAAAGCCCTCCCCTTCGAGAACAGAGCCGACAATCTCAATCAAACTCTCTTCATCATCAACCATTAAAATGGTCTGTTGTGATTCGCTCATGATTTTTCCGTGATTGTCTGTATGACATCCAACATTTTCTTGTGGATCAATCCATTTGTTGCGAGCGTGTTGGGATTATAAATAATATCGTTCGCATCATTTTCAAAATTTGTAACAACACCGCCTGCTTCTTGTATAAGAAGAATTCCCGCAGCCTTATCCCACGGATGCACAAAGACTTCCCAATATCCGTCGAATCTGCCGCAGGCAACATACGCAAGATCAATTGCGGCGGAACCCAAACGACGAACCCCCTGTGCCTTCGGTAGAAAATTAATAAAATGTTCAATAACATTTTGCGGATTTTCGTTTACGTTGTATGGGAAACCTGTAACAAGCAAAGAATTGATAAGAGTTTCTGTCTTTGAGACGTAAATTCTTTTACCGTTAAGAAATGCTCCCTTCCCTTTTTCCGCAGTATATAATTCATTTGTATTCGGATCGTAAATTACACCCGCAATAATTTCACCAGCGTGCTCAATGCCTATGGTAACACAAAAGATCGGAACGCCGTGTGTAAAATTGGTCGTTCCATCAAGAGGGTCGATAATCCAGCGATATTCTGATTTCTGTGCGTGAGCACCGCTCTCTTCTCCAAGAATTGCGTGATCAGGAAAATGCTGCTGTATCTTTTTAATGATCAACGCTTCGGATTGTTTATCAATTTCTGTTACAAGATTTGTTTCCTGACCGATCTTACGTTCAATATTTTTAATCTTACCAATATTCTCTATAAGAAATGTTCCGGCTTCGCGTGCAGCTTCAATTGCAATGGTTAACATAATTACGACGAAAATGAAAATAAATTCAAAAAAACTGTGTGTATATATAGTCGTCCCTTATGCGAAGCTCGAAGAGTCCTTGCGAAGCATCCTTCGGATCGGACATGCCTACGCATAAAGTCTTACATCAACGAAGATGTCTGACACCTTCTTAATGTATTTCATAAAAACAGAAAGGTTTCACGTTGCATATCGACAAGGTGTCTGACATCTTACGCATTCTTTGCGTCCCTTTGGGATTCCTTTTTAAGAATCAACTATAGAATAAAATAAAGAAATATTCTTCACTGTTCAATCTAATTTACCGAGTATTATTATTGATTGCCAACGCAGTTCGTTCTATATTTGTTCGTTCTCTATTCACTATTATCAAAAAACAGTGATACGCTATGAAGGAATTACAATTTCGTAAAATGATTGATAGAAGTTTAGCATCACAGCGTAACTTCCGAAATCACTGGGATCATTTTACAACCGACTCATCTCTTTTGATAGAACAGTCAAAAGTAGATTCAATTCTAACTTCGTTGGAAGAACGACTTCACGACAATTATCCGTTCTTTCATCCTTCGTATGCAGGGCAAATGATCAAACCGCCGCATCCTATTGCTATTGCTGCGTATTTGATGGCAATGCAAATCAATCCAAACAATCACGCGCTGGATGGAGGACCGGCAACCGCAACAATGGAAATAGAAGTGGTGAAACAGATTGCAGAAATGTTTGGCTATACTGATCATCTCGGACATCTTACATCCAGCGGAACAATTGCAAATTTAGAAGCATTGTGGATTGCTCGTTCAATTCATCCGAATAAGTCGATAGCATTTTCTTCAAATGCACATTACACACACAAACGAATGTGTGAGGTTATTCAATCGCCCTCTCAGGAAATTAACTATGACAATCTTAATTTGCTTGAAGGTGAATTAAGAAAAGGAAAAATTGGAACACTTGTTGTAACAATCGGAACCACCGGAACCGGTACTGTTGAACCATTACACTATATTTTACCCTTGGCAAAAAGATATGGCGTACGAGTTCATGCAGATTGTGCATACGGCGGTTTTTTTATGTTGCTTGCAAAGAATGATAATCCAATCGTTTCTCCTGAACCATTTCTTTCATTAAAAGATTGCGACAGCATTGTTATTGATCCGCACAAACATGGATTACAGCCATATGGATGCGGTTGTGTACTTTTTAAAGATATGGGTGTCGGCAAATTCTATAAACACGATTCTCCCTATACATATTTTACGTCTAAAGAACTGCATCTGGGCGAAATCTCATTGGAATGTTCCCGCGCAGGGGCATCCGCCGCAGCATTATGGGCAACGTTGCAGGCTTTTCCGTTGCAACCCAATTCCGGACTTGGAAATATTTTAACAAAAACACGACAAGCTGCGTTGAAATGGAGTGAAATGATCTCTTCCAGTTCTTCACTTGTCGAATGTACAAAACCTGATCTTGATATCGTTATCTATTTCCCCAGAACAAATATTTTTTCCGCTTCAACTGTTTCCGAAGTAACAGAAAAAATATTTTCTACAACAATGAATCGACCTGATTCACCAGTCTATCTCGCAACATTCGCCATTGATTCTGAGTTGATAGCAAAACACCATCCTGATTTCATTCCGAATTCTCCGAACACAAAAGTGTTACGCAGTGTATTGATGAAACCGGAACATGAGCAGTTTGTTCCGGAATTATTTAAAAATATTTCCGCAATTGCAAAAAACAATAACTCCTAAGTAACTCACATCCGGGAATAAACATGTGTTGGGTAAATGCGGATCATACTTCAAAACAATTTAGTGGAATTTCGTGTTTGGCGTTTTAGCGGCAAAAAACATCAAGACTACTGAGGAGTTCCCAGAAATATTAATGGACATAAAACAATTATTGAAAAGTTTATGAAATTATTTCTTTTTAGCGTTTTCATCACATTATCTTTGATTGTGTTTGCGAAGGAAACACAACAAAAACAATCCGGATTGTTAGCCGGAATAGTTTTGAACTCTTCAACAAAAGAACCAATCGTCGGTGCAACGGTCGTTATACAAGGAACGACCATGGGTGCTGCAACTGATGCTGACGGAAAATTTTCTATTTCAAATATTCCAATTGGAACATATACTGTTCGCATTTCAACGATCGGATTTGAACCACAGGTTAAGACCGATGTTGTGATCGCCGTTGGAAAGCAGGCAAAAATTTTAGTTGAATTGAAAGAAGCATTACTTGAGTTTGAAAGTGTAACGGTAACATCAGAATATTTTCAAAAATCTCCCGATGCTCCAATCAGCGTTCAGACGCTCGGCGCGGAAGAAATTCGGCGGCTCCCCGGCGGATTAGAAGATGTTGTTCGTGCTATTTCAATTCTCCCCGGAGTTGCGCAGGTGCAAAACGGAAGAAATGATCTTATCGTTCGCGGAGGCGCACCATCGGAAAATCTTTTTGTCATCGACAATATTGAAGTTTCCAATATCAATCACTTTGGAACACAAGGTGCAAGCGGAGGACCGCTTAGTTATATCAATTTAGATTTTGTGAATGAAACATCATTCAAGACCGGCGGATTTGGTGCGAAGTACGGCGATAAACTTTCTTCCATCCTGACAATTAATCTGAAAGAGGGACGAACCGATCGTATCGGCGGAAAAGCAACACTCTCCGCCACGCAATTTGGTTTGAATCTTGAAGGACCAACAAATGAGAACGGTTCTTTTCTTTTTTCAGTGCGGCGAAGTTATCTCGATTTTATTTTCAAAGCTGCTGGATTCGGATTCGTTCCTGAGTATTGGGATTTTTTAGGGAAAGTAAATTACAAACTTTCTCAAAAAGATCAGATCAATGTAATCGGCGTTCTCGCATTAGATAATGTAAAATTGTTCAATGATACTCAGAAAAAGCGATTCGATAATTCTCGTTTCCTTTCCACCGATCAGACACAATTCCTTGGTGGAGTCTCGTGGAGACATTTACTCAGTCACGGTTTTTCAAATGTTACGCTCAGTCAAACATACAATGGATATAATTTTATCCAGAATGACAGCCTGCTCAATCCAATCTTCAAAAGTACTTCGGACGAATATGAAACTTCGCTTCGCGCAGATGTTGTATTTCAGTTGAGCAAAGAATCGGAAATAACATTTGGCGCGCTTGGCAAATTTGTTGATTTCAATTCCAATATTATTCTGCCCGATACATTTTGGACAAATTTTGGTCAACCGCTTACCGTAAATGCAACGCTTGATACTACAGCAATAAAATCAGCGGGATATGTTCAATTCTCGCAATCACTTTCACATAATATCCGATTAACAATCGGTGGACGAATTGATTATTTCAATTTGATTAAAAATTCCATTTCCTATTCTCCAAGATTCTCACTTGCGTATGCCGCATCTTCCGTTTTAACATTCTCGACAAGTATCGGTCAATACCATCAGGCACCATCGTACATCTGGTTAGTAGCAAATCCTGCAAATAGAAATTTAAATTATGTTACGGTAAATCAATATGTGGCAGGCGTAGAATATCTGCTTCGCTCCGATGTAAAAATAAGTCTTGAAGGATATATCAAAAATTATTCTGATTATCCTGCAAGTGTAGCCCGTCCGTATCTTGTTCTTGCTAACACCGGCGCAGGTTTCGGCGGTTCACAAGATGGTTATGCATCATTCGGACTTGATCCGTTAGTAAGCAATGGAAATGGAAAAGCACGCGGACTGGAATTATTTTTGCAAAAGAAATTGTCGGAAGTCCCTTGTTATGGACTAGTGAGTATAAGTTGGAATGAGACAAAATTCACCGCATTGGATGGTGTTTCTCGCTCAAGTGCGTACGATCAGCGGTTGATCATAAATCTTGGCGGCGGATATATTGTGAATGAATTGTGGGAATTTGGCGGAAAATTTCGCTTTGCAACGGGCAGACCATATACGCCTTACAATCCTGATGGAACACAAATTGTGAGCGCATACAATTCTTCACGCAGTGAAGCGAATCACAGTTTAGATATTCGTATTGACCGCCGTTGGAATTTTGAGCGATGGAATTTGATCACGTATATTGACATCCAAAATATTTATAACAGAAAACCTCTCGATATTCCCGTGTTTGATGAACGAACAAAAGTAGTAAAACAACCCGAAGGTATTATTGGATTATTACCTTCGATTGGAGTAAGTGCCGAATTCTAATTGCGAATTTCGTTCTTTGCAAACAACAATTTACAGACCATAGAGTTTTACATAATCGAGTGCACGGTCTATCAGCTGTTCATCAACAGTCATCGGCATTGATATTTTTCCGATCGCATACGGAAGAGTCATTCGGATAAAACCATCCTTCACTTTTTTATCTTTTCTCATGGTACCGAAAAGCTCTGTGTTGCGCAATCGTAATGAACGCAGCGATGGAATAGGAATCTTCTGTATCAGACATTCCATTCGTTCTTTGTCGGCAAATGAAATCATTCCTGCTGCAAAAGCAATATTCGTTTCGGCAATCATTCCGTACAGAATCGCTTCTCCATGTTTCAAGTGTGTAAATTTTCCGGCGCGTTCCAGCGCATGGCCAATCGTATGTCCAAAATTCAAAATTGCCCGCACGTTCTGCTCTTTTTCATCGCGGGAAACGACATGCGCTTTTAATTCACAGCAGCGACGGATGATAGATGATAATATTTTTGTATCGCCGGAAAGTGCTTTATTCAAATTCTGTTCAATGAATGAGAAGAATTTTTTGTCGAGGATGACGCCGTACTTCACCACTTCACCCATCCCGCAGATCAGTTCTCGTTTCGGAAGTGTTTTCAGTACGGATGTATCTGCAAGCACGAATTGCGGCTGAAAGAATGCGCCGATCATATTCTTCGCAAGAGGATGATTGATGCCAACTTTCCCTCCAATTGAACTATCAACTTGCGCCAACAACGATGTCGGAATTTGTATGAATCCAATTCCGCGTTGATATGTTGCGGCAATAAATCCTGCAAGATCGCCGATAACGCCGCCGCCCAGCGCAATAATTGCTGAATTTCGTTCAATATTCCATTCCAACAGCTTCGTGTAAATCTTTTCCGCAGTCTGTAAGCTTTTTTGTCGCTCTCTCGGCGGAAGAACAATCGAGCGGACGAAAAAATTTTTCTTTTCAAGACTCGCTTTCACCATTTGAAGATAATACCGTGCAACATTCTTATCCGTAATAACTACAACCGTTCGAGCAACCTTATGGTCAACACATAATTTGCCGATATTCTTTAACAGATTCGCACCGATATAAATCGGATATGAGCGATCTCCCAGAGGAACTTTCACTATGTAAGAATTATTAGTCAATGTACGGAAAGAGTTTTTTTGCAAGTTCATCAATGGTATATCCGATTTTTTTATCATCTGTGGTAATAATAATATCGGCTTGGTGGTAAAATTGTTCGCGCACTGAAAGCAAGTTATCAATCTTTTTCTTAAGATCAGTACCATCCAATAGCTGCCCGTTATCATCGCGAAGCATCGGACGGTCACTTTTTGTCCGAAGCCGTTGAAAGATATGTTCGGCATCAGATTTTAAATACACCAAAACTCCATGATGTTTTACCAGTTCGAGTGTTTCATTGTTTGTTACTGTTCCTCCGCCGAGTGAAATAATCGTCAATTGGTTGAGAAGAATCTCCTTTAACATCTCACGTTCCAACCATCTGAACTTTTGCTCACCTTCTGATGAAAATATCTCGCTGATTTTCCGATGTTCTCGTTTTTCAATTAATAGGTCAAGGTCGATGAACTCATACCCCATTGTATTGGCAAGAATCGGACCGATAGTACTTTTTCCGCTTCCCATAAAACCAGTTAAAAAAATTATCGATTTTTTTTCTTTATGTTTCATTCCGTTTCGCCAAAAAAACAAATTCCCGCCAAAGTAAAGCGGGAATTGATACATACTGATTACAAAAAACTACAAATAAATTACTACCCCGCCAACATAATTTACGCCGAAGAGATTCACTTTTACGGTTTCCTCCGACGGAAGCTTGAGCGGATATCCAAAATAATTTCCTGACTCTTGATCGAATTTCGATGTAACATCAAAATGAGGATCTCGGAACTTGATCTCAAAACGAAGACCGACGCGCGAATAAACCTGATAATCAACACCGGTCATCACATGAATTCCGATGTATGATTTAGACGAGATCGTTTCCGAATTGAAGTGAGCTATTGAAAACAATCGTTTTCCGTCATACGTTCCAAATCCTCCGCCAAGATAAAACTTCACATGCTCGCTGCTAATCGGCACAACATAATACCCGCTCAGTTCAAATGCCAACAGTTCAAAACCTTCTTTGTGTGGAACCCGAAGATTATCAAACTCCGGATAAATAACAGGTGTTGTTTGAACCGCACCAATCTTTTCTGTTGAAAATCCTAAATAGAAACGATCCCATAAAATATTCCACCGCACATCTGCGCCAAATCCAAAGTTTGACGTAATCGATCGTGACTCGCTATACACAGTTGGATTGTTGATGTTATACAAAAATCGCGTACTGGTGGTGAATGTCCCTTTCACCGAAAACGAAAATGTATAATCGTTTCCCAAAAGAGTGAATGCAAGAACCATGTTCAGCAGAACAATTTTCTTCATTCTACACCACCAATAAATTAACGGAAGAAGGAATCTCGATTGTCTTCTATGTCTGCCGTTTCTTTCATTTTTTCAAGCCATTGTGTTAGCACGCGCTGTTTCTTTTCGTTGATCAATTGCATTGAAAGCATATTCTTCGAAGCGGAATATGCCGATGAATCGAACGCTGTTCGATTGAGAATTTTTACGAGATAATATCCCCGTTTTCCTTCAATCGGAGACAATATTTTTTGCGTCTCTCCATTCTTTGCAGCACCGCTAACGGCATACTCACGCCCCACACCGGGAATAGCACCGCCAAATGAAAAATCCCCGGTTGTTTGAACCGAAATATTTGCATCGGCTGTTAATGCGTTGAGATCGCCATTTTCACCGAGAATAGAATATTTTTGCTGCACAATCTCTTTTAGCTGTGTCATTTTCTTTTGTCGCAGCGTTCGCGGGCGAAGCGATTCTTTTACATCTTCAAACGGACGAACACCTTCTTTTTTTACTTCAGATATCTTTACAACTGCGTAGCCATTGTTGACCTGATACGCATCGCTGATATCACCAAGAGCGTTTTTGAATGCAAATTTATTGAGTGATTCAAATTGTCCAAGACCGGGAATGAATGTTCCTTTTGTAAATTCCGATGTTTCTTGAACTTTAAGACCGCTTCCTTCAGCATCGGTTTCAAAGTTTCCCTTTTTTGCAATGTACGCAAAATCTTGTGCGCGCTGAAACGCTTCTTCTTTCGTTGACGAACTTGCTTTGATTGGAAGAGTAATTGTAGCAACTTTCAATTCTCTGCTGTCACGTCCTTCAATTTTGATCACATGAATTCCGAATTGTGTCTTCACCGGTCCAAGAATCTGTCCGGGCTTACCTGCAAGCGCAACAGTTTCAAATTCTTTTACCATTCTTCCTTTCCCGAACCACCCAAGCTCACCGCCGGATGTTGCTGCGCCGGGTTCAGTGGAATATTGGCTTGCCAGCGCAGAAAAATCTTCTCCGCGTTTTGCACGGGCAATCAATTCGTTGGCAAGTTTCTTTGCCGATGCTTCTTGTTCCGGAGTTGCCGCGCTTAAAAGGATATGACGAGCTTTCACAAACGTATCGTTTGATTTCTTCCCTTCCAAAATTTTGAAGAGATGTTCTCCTTCATAATCGGCAATAGGTCCGACAACATCTCCAACTTTTGCAGAAAATACCGCTAATTCTTTTTCCTGCGTCAATTCACCATGTTTGAAGAATGATGGTTTAGGAGATGTTTCTTCGTAATCTTTCTGAACTTCCAAGAAATCAAATCCGGATTTAATACGCTGCAGAATACTGTTGATCTCCACTTTAATTTCCGCGGAATCTTTTGCAGAAGCTTGATCGCTGAAAAACACATATTTTATTTTACGTGTTGCCGCTTGCTTAAATTCATCGGTGTTTTCGATATACACTTTTTTAAGATCATCATCAGAAAGTGTAACGGTATTATCGGCAACAAATTTATCGGGATCGAAGAATGTATATTGAATGTTCGCTTTTAAATTCTGATCAATATATCGGTCGCGAAGTTCTCCATCGGTTGCTCGAACAGACGCAAACACGACGCTTTGCATCTTTTCTGCAAGACGCTGCTGTCGCAGCGCAGTTTCTACCTGAAGCCATACTTCCCTGTTCTTCGGATCATTCAATGCTTGATCATACGCATCTCTGCGGAAATTGCCCGTGGAATCTCGGAATTGCTGTACCAAAAATTCCGGCGGATTTTCTCCACGAACCCAATCAATGATCTCTTGATCGGTAACCGTAATTCCAGCGCGTTTTGTTTCTCGGTCTAAAAGCGAGTGTGTAACAAGATTATTCCAAACTTGTTCACGGATCTGACGTGTCATATTTTCGTCAGGATCTTTCTGAGACTGTTTCTTATACTGTTCAGATTGTTCGCGAACTAATTCAGAGAATTGTTGATAGGAAATTTTCTTACCCTCAATTGTTCCAACGGTATCGCTATGCCTGGACATTCCGAGATAATCCATTCCCCATTCAAAAATGATCGTGATGATAAAACCAATTATCACAATAATTAGAATGACCGGCATATTGTTTCGCATTCTTGTCATTATACCCATACTGCGTTACAACTCCTTACTGCAAAAAATATTATGAAATGATGAAGATTTTAGTCTTTGTAAAACAAAAGATAATCGAAATAGCCCTTAAAAACAACGAAAACTTGAGGAAAGTTGTTGAACTATGCAGAATTATCTTTTGGGCATCTCTCTACGAGTCGTAGACTAAAAACATCCCTAAGGGTCGTAGACAAAATTTAATCTGTGCAAGCAACCGTGCGAAGGTTATAAAAGAATTTTGCTGAACCTTCGCAAGGTTTTATACTTTTTAAGGAACGATTAAATAGATTTTAGTCTACGACTCGTAGAGAGATGTCCTTCTATTGCTACGTGGAGGTGTGCTCAGCAGAAGCATCATCCGTAACAAAATATTCTTGAATCTTTTGTGCAATCTTTTCGCCGACAACTTCTGAAAGTTGTTCCATCGTTGCAAATTTCACCCCTTGAACAGAGCCAAACACTTCAAGCAGTTCTTTTGCACGCTTTTTTCCTATCCCTTCAATAAGATCCAATTCCGTCTGCAATGTTCGCTTGTCGCGTAATGAGCGATGAAAAGTAATGGCAAATCGATGAGCTTCATCGCGAATTTGCTGAAGTAATCGTAACGCCGATGATGATTTAGGAATTGGCAGCGGATCACTTTGATGCGGAACAAACACTTCTTCCAATCGTTTTGCAAGACTTATGATCGGATGATTTTCCAATTTTAATTCTTGTAATGATTCCACCGCACTTGAAAGCTGTCCTTTTCCACCGTCAACCATAATCAGCTCAGGCATTTCCTGTACTTCATCCAACGCGCGTTTATACCGACGGAAAATAACTTCCTTCATACTAGCAAAATCATTCACGTCGGAAGGTGCTACTGTTCTTATCTTAAATTTTCTGTATTCACTTTTCTTTGGTTTGCCGTCAACGAACACAACCATCGATGCCACAGTTTCCGTTCCTTGAAAATGTGAAATATCGAAACATTCAATTCGGCGCGGCGGCTTTGCCATTCGCAAATCTCGCTGCAGGGAACGAACTGCTGCGGGAATAAAATCTTTTTGTTTCAATTTTTGTAGTTTCAATTCGTCAAGAAGATATTTCGCATTTTTTTTACACATCTCAAGAAGTTTTGCAACTTCTCCGTGCGACGGTATGTGGAATGAAACTCCACCGCTTCGTTTCAATGAAAGCCATTGCTCAACAATCGTTCTCGATTCTATATCGTACGAAAGAACCACTTCTTTTGGAATATCCAACGCTTCTAAATAATAACGCTCGACCAATGTTTCAATAATCTCGCTGTCACTCTTTCCTTCAACACCGTTCATATAATAATGTTGGCGGCCGATCACTTTCCCTTCACGTATTTTGAAGATCACTCCGCACGCATCATCATCTTCCGCCGCAACAGCAACAATATCACGGTCACGCAGTTCTACGTCAACAACTTTTTGTTTTGAAGAATATATCTCTAATTGTTTCAATCGGTCGCGATACTTTGCCGCTTCTTCAAATTTCATTTCTGTCGCAGATGTTTTCATTTGATCTTGCAGGCGTTCTACAACAGCACTGTTTTTTCCATTTAACACTTTTGCAACCTGATCGATCATTTCGTTATATCGTTCTTCGGAAACCAATCCTTCGCACGGACCTTCACATTTTTTTATATGATAATCTAAGCAGACCCGCGTTTTTTTCTTTGCGATAAATTCATCGTTTATCAAATAATTACAACTGCGGATCATGAAAATATCGCGGACAGTCTTTAAAGCGGCACGCATCGTATTCACATCGGTGTAGGGACCAAACACTTTTACCGTTTTTCGATTGAACCTTCGCGCTACAAATACGCGCGGATACGGTTCTTTGGTGATGACGATGTACGGATACGATTTATCATCTTTAAGATTTACATTGTAGCGAGGTTTATGAAGTTTAATGAGATTTGCTTCAAGGATGAGTGCTTCTACTTCCGAATCGGTTGTAATAATTTCGAGATCCGAAATTTTTGCAATCATTGATGCTATGCGAGGTTCGTGATTGCGCGATGTATGGAAATATTGCCGCACACGATTTCGGAGATTGACCGCTTTACCGACGTACTGAATGACTCCTTCTTTGTTCTTAAATTGATACACCCCCGGACTTGTCGGCAAACCTGCCAGTTTATCCTGCAGATCGAGATTATCAACAAATGATATTTGAATTGGATTGTTTTCCATTTGTGCTAATAATAACTTTTAATGTAACTACTCAGCTTCCGTGAGCATTGGTTGCCACAAAAACACAAAAACACGAAATTCCACTAAGTGTATAAAACAAGTTTTGTGAACTTTTGTGTTTTTGTGGCATATTTTTCTTGCTGAGTAGTTACAAAATTCTATTTCATCTTCTCGCACAACTCTATCAATACACCATTCGTTGATTTTGGATGAAGGAATACAACCCAATATCCATCGCCGCCTGCGGAAGGAACATCATTCACAAATTGAAAATTGTACTTCTTCAATCGCGCAATCTCGGATTTGATATCGTCAACTTCCAAACAAATGTGGTGAATCCCTTCGCCTCGCTTCTCAATAAATTTAGAGATTGCCGAATCACCCGACGTTGATTCGATCAATTCTATGGAGCTTTCACCGATTGGATAAAATGCAATTGTCGCTTTCTGTTCGGCAACGGTTTCAGTTTGCGGGTTGGTCTGTTCAAATAATTTCGAAAAGACATCGGACGATAATCCAAGACTTTTAACTGCAATGCCGATATGATTTATTTTTTTGATCATTTTCAATGCTTGACTTTCATCGTTGCAATGAGTTTTTTAGAATGTAATCCCTATCGCAAAGATCGTTCTTGCAATATTGTTTGAATATCTCTTCGTCCATTTAAAACACAATGAACTTGAACTGTATCATTGTCAATTGAGTAAAATATTCGGTACGGTTTGTAATGTATTTCTCTAAATTCCACAACTCCAACCTCAAATAATTCCGGTGGGATATGCCCTCGTAACGGTAAAGTTTTTAATTTGGTACATGTAATACGAAGAGCGGTAAATAATTTGTCTGCTCGTTCTATGGAATCATTAAGAGCTACATACGTATATATTTCGTACAGATCATCTTCAACAGAATTATCAAAAACTACATGATATTTTTTCATTTTTTGAATGACTGTATTCGCTTTTCTAAACTGGCAAATGTTCCATCGAGCGATTTAACTTTCCCCCGCTTAATGTTTTGCTTGCTGCCGGTAAGAATCTTCAACAGTGCAAGAGTTTCCTGCATTTTTTCGTAGGAACGAATGTCTTGCACAACTACTTTTGCTTCGCCATTATGAGTAACAACAAGCGTTTGCTGAGTATTGACAATATTGCGGATGAGTTCAGATGCGTGAGCTTTTAAATAGCTGATTGGTTTAACTACAGTGCTAAGTTTCATATTTCCTCCATTCGTGATGACTATAATATAGGCTTTATTATGGTCACGAGCAATATAACAAATTTATTATCGCACTGTCTAACGGATCGAATACATTACTTCGAATCATTTAACACGAATCAATGTCGTTGGGTTTGGAAATGCTTTATCATCCTGCGCAAGCTGAAGAACTAATTGCTGGAGTTCATCGGTAGAAGCAGTCAAAATAATATCTCCCTTTTGAGTTGTGTAAGGAATCTTTAACTTTTTAGATTCGATAAACTTCTTCACATAGTCGCTTTCTAATGATGCAAATGTCAGCGTATCTCCATTAAGCCACATTTTCGAAATGATATGCGTTGGTACTAATTGAAAATCATTTTGCTCCTCACTTGGATAAGTATCTAAGAACCACACTTTACCAATCTGACCTAATTGTGCAATGTAGTGAGAAGTATCTTCTTTCTCTTTGCAAACAATAACAGCGTAATTCTTCCCTTCTGCTTTCTGGAAGAAATACGTTTCTTTCTTATCCTGATCTGCCCACGCACCGACTAAACCCGGATTAAACACAAGATTTTTTTCTGTAAAGAATGGATACAATGAACGAGCAGGACAACCTACGAAGAACAAAGCCATACCGATGGTAATTATGTTTCTCAATGTTTTCATTTCGTCCTCCTTTATTTTCGATGGATTGATTATTTTTATCTCACACCCAAACTCCCCACCTGAACGACAAAGTCGGACAGGTGTTTGGATGCATTGATTACATAATACTAAGTTTAACACATTATATTTGAAGTGGACTTCGCATTTAATGTGTTCCCAATGATGACGTTGGAAACAAGATAAACAATGATTGTTGTCCGAGAGTTGAACTCTCGGACAGGAATCTCTTCGACAGTCTACGACTCGTAGAGTTCAACTGTCCGAAGGACACTTCGTGTCGAAGAACTGTTTTATCAAGCACTACATCAATCCCCTCTCCATCAAACTCGTAAATCCGTCACCGTCTATAAAAAATATTTTTTACAACTCGTACACTTCACCGGACTTGTATGACGATAACTGCTCAAGAAACTTCGGAATAAGAGGACGAATA
>JANONI010000410.1:0-2451 GCA_031420755.1 Bacteroidota bacterium
TTTTATTTGTACAAATGCCGTAAATGTCTTTTCATTATCCACTATCAATTATCCATTGCTCTTATGCTCGATATACCAAAACTGCTTTCTCAAGAACTTTCCTTAAAACCAAAACAAGTAGCAAATGCTCTCGAACTTCGCGCTGATGGCGGAACGATTCCTTTCATTGCCCGCTATCGAAAAGAAAATACGGATGAGATGGACGAAACTCAGCTCCGCAATCTTTTTGACCGATTCGATTATCTGTTGGATTTGGAAGAACGGAAAGAGACAATTCTGAAATCCATTGATGAACAAAAAAAATTAACTCCGAAATTAAAAAAGACAATTCAAGAATGTCTTTCGAAAACGGAATTGGAAGATCTCTATCTTCCCTTCAAACCAAAAAAACGAACACGCGCTACGATTGCAAAAGAAAAAGGTTTAGAACCTCTCGCGGAATGGATTAAAGCAAAGAATAACGCGGATGCAAAACGAGTCAATCTGGAAAAAGAAGCGGAAAAATATCTTTCAAAAAAATTAGAGGTTAAAACTATTCAGGAAGCATTAGGCGGCGCGGCGGATATTCTTGCAGAAGAAATTTCTGAGAAAGCGGAGTATCGTCAGCATATCAGGGAACATCTTTTATCCGAAGGAATTTTTGTTTCCACCATTGATCCAAAAAAATTTCCTGTTGGAACCACAAAATATGAAATGTACCGCGATTACAAATTCAAAGTAAAAGATATTCAGCCGCACAATATGCTTGCGTTGCGCCGCGGAGAATCGGAAGATGTTATTTCGTTCTCAATTCATTTTGAAGAAGAATTCGTCCATCATTTTTTGGAAACGCAGGAAAGCAAATCTAACATTGAAGCCGTGCGCGCATTTTATTCTGCAATGTTGAAAGATGGATTCGAGCGATTGATGCGGACAACAATTGTCGGCGAAGTGCGGTTATCAAAAAAAGAGATCGCCGATCTCGAATCCATAAAAACATTTGAATCGAACATTCGCGAAATGCTTCTCTCTTCTCCCGCAGGAATGAAACCGACACTCGGCGTTGATCCGGGATTTCGCAGTGGATGCAAAGTAGCAGTGATGGATGAGACAGGAAAATTCTCGGAATATATCGCCGTGTTCCCGCATACTTCCGGCGAAACGGAACGGGAAAAAGCGAAGAAGATCGTGCAGAAACTGATCGAAAAATATTCCATCGAATTGATTGCCATCGGCAACGGCACCGCAAGCCGTGAGACTGACGAATTTATTGTTGAAGCGTTGAAAGGGATAAAGAAAAAACCGACAAAGGTGATCGTGAATGAATCCGGCGCATCCATTTATTCTGCAAGCGAAGTGGCGATTGATGAATTTCCCGATTTGGATATTACCGTTCGCGGCGCAATCTCCATCGGGCGACGATTGCAGGATCCGCTTGCAGAGTTGGTGAAGATCGATCCGAAATCGATCGGCGTTGGTCAATATCAACACGACGTGGATCAGAAATTATTGAAGAAAAAATTGGAAGAGACCGTTCAAAGCTGCGTGAACTTCGTAGGCGTTGATCTGAATATGGCATCAAAAGAATTGCTGAGTTATGTTGCGGGAATAAATCTATCGCTTGCAAAAAGTATTGTTGAGTATCGAAATGAGAATGGTGCATTCAAAAGCCGAAAAGAATTGCAGAAAGTCCCAAAGTTCGGACCGAAAGCATTTGAACAAGCTGCAGGATTCTTGCGGATACGAAAAGCAAAAAATCCTCTGGATGGTTCCGGCGTTCATCCGGAAAGTTATCCAATTGTTGAAAAAATTCTGACGGACGTTAAGCTTTCGTTCGATGAAGTGATGAAGAATCCATCCACGCTCGATAAACTCGACATCAAAAAATATGTTACCAAAACTGTCGGAGAGCCGACACTGCGTGACATTATTGCTGAATTAAAAAAGCCGGGACGCGATCCGCGGGCAGAATTCAAATACGCAACATTCAAAGACGGCATCAAAGAAATCTCCGATCTGAAACCGGGAATGGAATTGGAAGGAATTGTTACGAACGTTGCAAACTTCGGCGCATTCATCGATATCGGTGTGCATCAAGATGGACTTGTTCACATTTCACAACTGGCTGACCGTTACGTTGAAGATGCAAAAACCGTTGTAAAGGTCGGGCAAATTGTAAAAGTGCGAGTGATAGAAGTGAACGAACAATTGAAGCGAATTGCTCTTTCTATGCGATCACAACAGAGCATCGCTTCTCAAAAAGAAAAAAGTGGAGTCCACCTTCCGCCAGAAATAAGGCGGACAAGTAAAGGTGAACTACACTTAAGTGATAAGCCAAAACCATTTAAAGAGCATTCATACTCATTGGAAGATCTGCGATCAAAATTTGGGAAAAAGGAAGAAAAAGAATAAAGAAGAGCGCCACCCGTCAAGTCGCGGCTAGCCACTTAGAAAAAATGAGGTAGTCGGTGG
>JANONI010000411.1:0-22163 GCA_031420755.1 Bacteroidota bacterium
ATGTCAATCGTGTCACGGCGCGGATTATTCAGGAGGAACAACAGGACAATCGTGCAATACATGTCATAATAAACCTGCCGGTCCAGAAAATTGCACCACGTGTCACGGAAGTGTAAATGCTGCACCGCCAAAAGATCTTGCGGACAATGTCTCGCCGACAATTCGTGGAGTTGGTGCTCATCAAAAACATCTATTGGGTGGGATTATTGGTGCTGCGGTATCATGCAATGAATGTCATAAAGTTCCGATAACGCTGTTATCCCCCTGGCATATTGATACATCAAATCGTGCAGAAGTAAGATTCGATACAACTTCAGTTTTCTTTACTGCCAATAGATTGTATGATACAACGGACGTTTCTTGTGCAAATACATATTGTCATGGGAATTTTAATGGCGGAAATAATTTGACAGTCGCTTGGAGGAATGATATCAACAATACAGTTGCAGCTTGTGGAACATGTCATGGTGATATTACAAAATCAACCTTGAAAGAAAAAGCATTTCCAAAAACCGGACACACGTTTGCAACCGTAACTTCGGATTGTTCAACCTGTCATGGTGCGGTAATAAATTCAAGCTTGGCAATCATCGATCCATCGAAACATGTGAATGGCAGGTACAATTAGAATATGGCAAAGTTCAATATGTGTTTTGAAAATACATACATAGATTTTCGATACAAAAAGATCCTAATTAAATTAGGACTTTTACTCTCGTTCCAACGTCCCGTGCGAAGCCTGCCCGCCAACTGAAAAATATAAAGGCAGGCGGGCATACTTCGTATTGGGAACGCAACGGTAACTACATTTCATTACAATGAGAGTTTGTGGAACTGAGTTTCAGTTGCATTACGTTCCCAAACAGACATAGTGTGTGAAAAGTCAAATATCGCAAAGCACATCCCCGAAATCTCAAAGATTTCGGGGATGTTGATGGTGTATAAATAGTTTTCACACAGTCTGAGAGTTTGGGAACGAGAAACAAAAAAGTCCTGCTTATTGCAGGATTTTTTTGTTTTCAGATATCAAGGTATGATTTTAATCAATAGATGAAGATGTTGTTGTCTTTTTTTTCTACTCTCAAGATTGCAAAAGTACTTTAACTATTTGTTGCAACCTTAGGAAATAGAGAAATACAATGCTTTAAAATTCAACGTTTTCGCCAATTTACTTCGGCACATTATTTGCCTGTAAAATGATAGATTTCACCAAAGTTTGACTTATCTACAAAATTAACGATAGGTCAAAATTCACTAAAATGAACCAATTAACTTCATTAACGAAAGGAGTTACGACAGTGAAAAACTTCTTAACTGTTCTAACCGCAATAGCTTTATTTGGTCTCGTAGCGTGCGAAGGACCTGCAGGACTAGCAGGTAAAGACGGAGCTACAGGTGCAACGGGCACAAAAGGTACAGATGCTGGCTTTGTCTATTTTGACGGATTCAAAGCTGATTTGAAATGCGCAACCTGCCATACTCCAGGAATCGACACAGTATTCTATACCGCTGGTCGCAAAGCTGAATGGGAAAATTCGGGTCACAATATCGGTGGTAATATCGACCGCAACGCAGTGAACTGTGCCGGTTGCCATACAACCGAAGGTTTCTTAGATCGCGCAAAGAGAAACTTTGTTGACCAGTTTGTAACAAAAGAAATGTTACATCCAAGTCCTCCAGGTTGTTTTGCATGCCACGCACCACATGGTACCGGAAATTATTCTTTCCGAGATACTTCCGCAATTACATTGGTGTCATTTGTTGAAGGTGTTGCAAACACAAACGTGAATTGGGGCAAATCAAATCTTTGCATGCAATGCCATCAGCCGAGAAATGTTTCTGTCTTAAGTCCGAAACCAGATCCGACAAAAACAGCAGTTACCGATACAATTACGATTGCAACTTCTCGCTGGTATCCGCATTATACCGTTCAAGGTCAGATGTTGGCAGGTACCGGTGGATTACATTTTCCAGGATATACGTATTCCAATACATTCCACACAACTCTGATGAACAATAAATCACTAAATTGTTCAGATTGCCATATGCAGGAACCTGTTGGCGGCGGAGCAGTTAAAGCTGGTGGACACACAAACAAACTAAAATATTTTGCATCCGGAGCAACAACACCAACATATCTTGTCTATGATTGCAGAAAATGCCATTCTGATATAACGACAAATACTTTAAGCGAAATTGCTTTTGAGGCATACAAAACCAATACTGTTTCTACAATTAAAAAACAGATTGATACGTTGGCGAATTTATTGCTTGATACAGCAGTTGTCAATAAATGGAACGCTGGTCCGAAAAAAGCATGGATCACAAAAACAACCGATCCAATTACCGGTGAAGTATCGTATGGTGTAAATGCCGCAGGTGGAGCAGCAGCATTAAAGATTCGTCCTGCCATTAGGTCTGGCGCAATTTGGAACTTCATGTTTGTCAAACACGATGACAGCAAAGGAATACACAATAAGGCATATGCAGCGATGCTGTTGCGAGCTTCCATTGACGAAATGAAAAAAGTAAACTAAAGAAATTCTTCCTCAGCTTCACCATTTGTATGAATGAAAAACCGTCCCGATAGAAATATCGGGACGGTTTTTTTATTTTTGGATACTACCAAATATTTCCATATCATTTTACAGATAGAAGCGTTCTCAAAAATAACTCATCATTGTCATTTCGATCCCGATTTTTCGGGAGAGAAATCTTGTTTTTATATTCAAAAACAAAAACAAGATTCCTCACTCCCGCTCCAAAGGAGTCCTTTGGACCTGACCGCTGGTCGAAGACTCTTCGAGCGGGCAGGTCGTTCGGAATGACCATAAAAACCATTTTTGAGACAACTTCTAATAATGCTGCCGACCATGAAAACTTTCGGAATAATTTTGTTATTTTGTATTCAACTGATGTCTGCTCAACAATTGAGTGTTACCATACTTGTTGAACCGACACTAACAGCAAGAGATTCCGGATTGAATGTTTTTATCGCTGGCAACAAATCAGTACTCGGAAATTGGAATCCATCGTTAGTTGCACTGCAAAAAATATCAGATTCGTTATGGAAGTTTGAATCACTATTCGATAGCGGAGCGGTTTTGGAATTTAAAGTAACCGCCGGTTCGTGGGAACAAGAAGCGATCTACGACAGTCATAGAGTTTCCGGTAATACAATTTTGAAAGTAACGAAAGATACGACAGTGATTTTAAGACCATTATTTTTGAAGAGAAAAATTTTATCGCAAAAGCCAGAACCGTCAATCCGTGGAGCGGTTGAATACCATCGGCAGCTTAGCGGTGAAGGACTTAATCATAAACGCGATATCATTGTGTGGCTTCCACCGTCATACAAAAAGAACACGAAGAAACATTATCCGGTTCTATACATGAATGACGGACAAAACATCTTCGATCCGACAACGGCATTTACCGGTTATGATTGGCGCGTAGATGAAGTTGCCGATAGTCTTATCGCGATGAAGCGAATCGAAGAAATTATCATTGTGGGAATATACAATACGCTTGATCGGCTGCCAGAATATTCCGATTCTGATCTTGGTACAGCATATATGAATTTTGTGATCAATGTTGTAAAACCGCTTGTTGATTCAACGTATAGAACAAAATCTGACAAAGAACATACGGGAATTATCGGTTCATCATTAGGGGGATTATCTTCATTACTCTTCGTTTGGAAGCGGTCTGATATTTTTGGGATGGCCGGATGTATGTCAACATCATTCTGGTATGATGATGAGAAAACGTTGAAAGAAGTGCGTGAATATTCAGGTCATAAAAAAAACATCAAAATTTATCTGGATTGCGGTGGACGAGAAAAGGAATTGATCAGCGGATATAAACGAATGGTGGAAATTCTAAAATCAAAAGGATACAAAAAAGGAAAAGATTTCGATTTTACTCTTGATTCGAAAGGGACACACAGCGAACAGTACTGGGCACAACGTGTGTGGAGGCCTCTGGTATTTATGTTTGTCAGACGGTAACACCTAAACTAAACTCTAAACTCAAAGTCTAGTATTAGAAACTTGAAATGAGGAGTATTATTTATAATGACTGAACAAAATCAGAACGACCAGTGGGATTTATGGGAAGTGTTCACTCAGGAATCCGACAATTCATCTCATCAGCATGCCGGGAGTGTTCGTGCGTCTGATGCAGAAAACGCGCTTCAAAATGCCCGCGATGTATTTGCTCGACGAGGAAAGCTAAAGAATATCTGGGTTGTAAAATCCGAACATATTATTGCAACAACGCCCGCGGATACAACATCATTTTTTGATTCTACATCGGATAAAGTGTACCGTCATCCGCAATTCTATAAACACACCCTTGATGATGACCTATGGAAAAAGCCGTGAACGAAAAAATTTTTGAATACATTATTCGACTTGCCGACGACAGATTGATTCTTGGTCACCGTTTGTCGGAATGGTGCGGTCATGCGCCGATACTGGAAGAGGATATTGCACTGGCGAATATCGGATTGGACTGTATTGGTCAGGCAAATTTTTTGTATAGTGCTGCGGCGGAGTTAGAGGGAAAAAATCGGACGGCGGATAAGCTTGTCTATTTTCGCGAAGCAATAGAATACAAAAATCTTTTTCTGGTGGAACAACCGAATGGTGATTTTGCGCAGACGATCGTCCGTCAGTTTTTATATGATTCGTTTGGCGTATTGCTATTCGACAGATTACAGAAAAGTACATTTGAACCCCTTGCCGGAATCGCTCAGAAAGCAGTTAAAGAACTGCGATATCATTATCGCCATAGCAGTCAGTGGGTGTTGCGGCTTGGAGATGGAACGGAAGAGAGTCATCAACGCGCTCAACGTGCGCTAAATAGTTTATGGAAGTACACAGATGAAATGTTCCTTTCTGATGGACTTGAAAATATTCTCGCCGAACAAGAAGTTGCTGTTCGATCTTCTTCGTTGAAGGAAGAATGGTTGAACACCGTTCGTGAAGTGATTACGAAAGCAACGCTGAATATTCCGGATTCAGGAACTGTTGTTCTTAAAGGGGGAAGAGAGGGAAAACACACCGAGCATCTCGGACATTTATTGGCGGAACTGCAAATTGTTGCGCGGTCATATCCGAACATTACATGGTAGGTCGGCATTTGCCAAATAACTATGAACTCTATAAACCAACATACTGTCGAATCAATCCAAGAACTTCTTTCAACAATCAAAGATCCTGAAGTTCCTGCTATTAGCATTGTAGAATTAGGAATTGTCCGCAGCGTGCTGCTGCACGGTACCGAAGTAATTATTACAATCACGCCGACCTACTCCGGTTGTCCGGCAATGAAAATGATAGAAGAAAATATTCGTTGTGTATTGGAGGAACATGGAATTTCAACGATAGTTGTTAAAACTATTTTTTCTCCTGCGTGGACAACTGATTGGATTTCTGAAAGTGCAAAAGTAAAATTGAAAGAATATGGAATTGCTCCTCCGCACATGATCGTGCAGTCTCCGTTGCTTCAGATAGATGTTCCTGCGGTTGAATGTCCGCAGTGTAATTCGATGGATACACAAGTAAAAAGCGAATTCGGTTCAACAGCGTGTAAGTCGTATTATTTTTGTCATTCGTGCAGGCAGGCATTTGAGTATTTCAAACCATTTTAAAAAATCAATAAAATAATCCGTGAAAATCTTTTTCATCCGTGTTATCAGCGGTCTGTTTTTTTTACAGACATAGTTTTTGGAAATGCCTCTTGGAAAAACGGGTCGAATTTTTCGTGCAAGTCTCATTTTTTCATTCTACATTAAGCCACAACAATATTTTTATTCTCTACATAGTATCCTTATGAAAAATAAACTCGATCAACTTAAAAAGAAAAAAGAGCAAGCTCTTCTCGGCGGCGGCGAAGAGCGTATTGCAGACCAACATAAAAAAGGAAAGTTGACTGCGCGAGAGCGTATTGAACTTCTGATTGATGATGGAACATTTGAAGAGATGGGAATGCTTGTAACACATCGGTCACACGCTTTTGGATTGGAGAAACAAAAGTTTCTTGGTGATGGAGTTGTAACAGGACACGGAAAGATTAATGGACGCGAAGTATTTGTCTATAGTCAGGATTTTACTGTATTCGGCGGTTCACTTTCAGAAGCTCATGCAGAAAAGATTTGTAAGATTATGGATATGGCGATGAAGGTCGGCATTCCCGTTATCGGATTGAACGATTCCGGCGGAGCGAGAATTCAAGAGGGTGTCGTTTCTCTTGGCGGCTATGCAGATATTTTTTTACGTAACACACTTGCATCAGGTGTGATTCCACAAATTTCTGCGATTATGGGACCGTGTGCAGGCGGGGCTGTCTATTCTCCTGCAATCACCGATTTTGTGCTGATGGTGAAGAATACAAGTTACATGTTTGTTACCGGACCAAACGTTGTAAAAACTGTAACGCACGAAGAAGTTACAAGTGAAGATCTCGGCGGAGCGATGACGCACGCAAGTAAAAGCGGCGTAGCACATTTTGCGTGTGAAAGCGAGATTGAATGTATCGATCACATTAAAAAATTGTTGTCGTACCTTCCGCAAAATAATATGGATGATGTACCTCGACATAAGTGTACTGATCCAATTAATCGCAAAGATGAAAAATTAAATTCAATTATTCCGGATACATCATCTAAGCCGTACGATATGAAAGAAGTGATTCATTCCGTTATTGATGATGGAGATTTTCTTGAAGTGCATCAGGAATATGCACAGAATATTATTGTTGGTTTTGCTCGTATGAATGGAATGTCTATCGGAATTGTTGCGAACCAGCCCGCTGTGCTTGCCGGTGTATTAGATATTGAAGCATCTATAAAAGCGGCGCGGTTTATTCGCTTTTGTGATGCGTTTAACATTCCATTGATTACGTTTGAAGATGTGCCTGGATTTTTACCCGGAACAGATCAGGAATGGCACGGAATTATAAAACACGGCGCAAAATTATTGTATGCGTATTGCGAAGCGACAGTTCCGAAGATTACTATAATAACACGTAAGGCGTACGGCGGCGCGTATGATGTGATGAACTCCAAACACATTCGCGGCGATATTAATTTTGCTTGGCCCACTGCGGAAATTGCCGTGATGGGAGCGAAAGGCGCGGTGGAAATTATTTTTAAAAAAGAAATTGATAAAGCAGAGGATAAAGAAGCAGCCTTCCAACAAAAAGTTCAGGAATATACAGACAAGTTTGCAAATCCTTACAGCGCGGCAGAGCGGGGATATATTGATGATGTGATTTTACCGGATGAGACTCGAACAAGAATTATTCGCGCATTAGAAATGCTTGAGACGAAAGTGGATAGAAATCCGAAGAAGAAGCATGGGAATATTCCGCTATAACCGTGTTGTTCGGACAGTTATACTGCCGAACACATACCCCTTAGCGACAGTTCAACTGTCAGACAACTAAGCGTGTTGTTCGACAGTAAAACTATCGGACAACTGGGGTATCGAGTGGATTATTTTGCCAATACTTCTGAAACATATTTTCGCGTTGCACCTAATGCGAGAAGAGAGCGGACTAATAAATCCAACGATACAGAAGCATCGCCAGCTTCCATTTTAGCAACGCGGGATTGGCTGGATTCAATTAATTGTGCGAGTTGAGTCTGAGAAAGTTTTTTTTCTTGACGTCGTTTTTGCAAACTTTTACTCAACGAAAGTTTCATTTCAATAAAGGCAGATTCTTCAGGTGTTAAGTTAAGAAAATCTCCTGCTGAGCCGATCTTAAATCCTTTTGCTTCAAGTTTTTTTCTTTTTGATGTGTCCATAATTTTTCCTTTCACAATTCAAACAAACGAATTCGTTTCTTACAATTTTCTATAATGTTTTTTGGTGTTTGTTGTTTTTTCTTTTCAAAGACTTCCAAAATCAATATTGCGTCTTCATAAATCGCATAAATTATTCGCCAAGTTTTATTCTCATCATTGATCCGTAATTCATGACATCGTTTCCCAATGGATGGCATTGGACGCGATTGTGGGAGAGAAAGTTTTTCTCCTTGCTGAATTCGTCGAAGAAGAAATCCTGTCTCAATTCTTGCAACACTTGAGAGTGGAGGAGTTTTAATTTCTCCATGCAACCAAACCAATGGTTTTTCTTGATCAGTCATTGAATTAATATATGTCAAATACGACATATAATCAAGTTATTGTATTTTCATAAATAAACCTACACTGATAAAAGTTTTACAATTATCACTTGAAATCTCACTTTCATTTTCATAAATATAATGGTGGTGTCAATCAATTAAAGAAGGTATCGCGGAACTGTGTTCCGCGGTTGTTACAAGTGCTTTAGTATTACGCTGACCGGAGGTCAGCGATACAAAAATAGGAGTTCGATGAAAAAAATAATTCTTTTTCTCTGTGTTCTCTGTGGCAATATCTTTGCACAGTTACCTTCTAAGTATCACAGTTATAGTTATCTTACAAAAACACTCAACGAACTTTCTTCGCAATATTCATCGCACGTAAAAGTTGAATCAATCGCAAAAACTATTAAAGGGAATGAAGTGTGGGTGGTAACGATCGGAAAAGGTGAAACAGAAAATCGCAAAGCGATTCTTGCTGTCGGCGGAATTGAAGCAACGCAGCTTGTTGGCAGCGAGCACGCGCTTCGTTTCATCGAACAACTCGCTCAGTCGTACGGCAAAGTTGACAGCATTACAAAACTATTAGACAATACGACTATCTATGTCATTCCTCGTGCAAATCCCGATGCGAGCGAATCGTATTTTGTGAAACCGCTTGTTGAACGAGAAACAAATTACAATCCATACGATGATGACCGCGATGCAGCCGTTGACGAAGATGATGTTGATGATGTGAACAAAGACGGAATCATTTCATGGATTCGTATCAAAGATCCGCGCGGCGAATGGATTGTGAACCCTGATGATGCACGGTTGATGAAAAAAGCAGATGCAGGAAAAGGTGAAAAGGGAATTTATCGATTATTGAGCGAAGGAATTGATAACGACAAAGATGAAGAATGGAACGAAGATGGTGTAGGAGGAACAGACTTCAATCGCAATTTTACATTCAATTATCAATTCTTTGGAAAAAATAGTGGGGTTCATCAAATATCAGAAATTGAAACAAAAGCAATCGCAGATTTTGTCTTCGATCATTCTAACATTGCTTTAATTTTTTCATTTTCATCCAATGATAATCTTAACAACGCATGGAAGAATGAACCGCCTAAAGGAGAATCGCCGGTGATTTCTTCGGTAACGAAAGATGATGAAGATTATTTTGGATTGATCAGTAAAAAGTTCGCAGAAATAACAAAATTATGCGAAGCGTCCTTCGGAAAAGATGCTCCGAAAGCCGTAAAAGGAGAAGGAGCATTCATCGAATGGGCTTATTATCATGCTGGAAGATGGTCGTTTGCTGCGCGTCCGTGGTGGGTTGGAGATATTCCAAAAGTAAAAGATACCACATCATCAAAAGATTCGACAAAAAAATCTGTTGATCCAAAGAAAGATGATAAAGATAAATCAGACGACCCAAATATAAAAATATTAAAATGGTATGATGCTATTGGTGCAAAAGACATTGTGATGGATTGGAAAAAATTCAACCATTCGGATTTCCCGAATCAGGAAGTTGAAATAGGCGGAGTGAAACCATTTGTTTTATTTAATCCACCTGCTGAAAGTTTGAATGCATTTTCAAAACCATATTCCGAGTTTATCACATTTCTTGCAACACAACTTCCGGCAATTTCACTCGCAAATCAAAAAGCAGAGAAGGTTAGCGCAAATGTTTTTCGTGTTTCAGTTGATGTTGTGAACAATGGATATTTTCCAACCAATAGCGGAATGGGAGTAAAAACACGATGGGTACGAAATGTTCGCGTTGTATTAAATCCGGGAAAAGGCAATTCGGTTTCCAGCGGGAAAACAAAACAGATTCTTGATCCTATTAAAGGGAGCGGCGGATATAAAACAATTTCGTGGATTGTAGTGGGCAAAGGTTCTATAACGGTAACCGCTGAAAGTCCTGTTGCAGGAAAAGCTGAATTAAAAATTGATTTGAGATAATTTCACGCAAAGACGCTAAGAAATGATATGCCCCCCGTTGTGTGAAGGTTTGTGCGTAAGCGAAGGGGGTCAGGGGGATGTAAAACTAATGATGAACACACCCCTAACCCCTCTCTCCAACACACCTGTGTGCCGAAACACTTCGCCTGCCCGCACGAAGTTTTACGCAGGCGGGGTGTGCAGGCACAAAGCCAACGCAATAGAGGGGAATGTAAATCTTAAAATTTGGAGTAACGATGAATGCTAAAAATATATCAATGAGTTTTTTTTTTACAATTATAATTTTCACTCTTCAAATCTCTTTTGCACAACAATCAAAAGAATTTACAGCGAGTGCGCTAAAAGCAATGGGCGCACCGAACAATCCGAAAGTGGAGATTGCGTGGAATCGATATTACGATACGAAACAATTATACGAAATTATGAAGCGAATCGAAAAAGCATATCCGAATCTCGTTAAAGTATCGAGCATTGGAAAATCGGTCGAAGGAAAAGATATGTGGCAGATGACGATCTCTAATTTCAAAAATGGAAATCCCGATGATAAGCCGGCGATGTATATTGATGGCAATATCCATTCCAATGAAATCCAAGGCGCGGAAGTTGTTCTCTATACTGCGTGGTATGTAACAGAATTATATGACGAAGTTGAATGGATTAAAAATCTTCTTGATGAAAAAACATTGTACGTTATTCCCACAATAAATCCTGATGCACGCGATTATTTTATCTATAAACCAAACAATCAACATTCACCACGAAGCGGAATGGCGAAGCGCGATGATGATGGCGACGGCGAATACGATGAAGATGGCTATGATGATCTTGATGGTGATAATAATATTACATTTATGCGAATCAAAGATCCCAACGGTCGGTTCAAAGTTGATCCGAGTGATTCGCGTTTAATGATTCAAGCACATGCCGATGAAAAAGGTGAATATACATTATTGGGCTGGGAAGGAATTGACAACGACTCTGACGGACAAGTGAATGAGGACAATCTGGGTTTCTATGACCCGAATCGTGACTGGGCGTGGAACTGGGCTCCGCGTTATGTTCAATTTGGATCCGATCGTTATCCGTTTACATTTCCCGAAAATCAATCTGTTCGAAATTTCTTTTTATCACACACAAATATTGCCGCCGCACAATCTTTCCATAATAATGGTGGAATGATTCTTCGTGGTCCAGGTGCAAAAAATGATGAAGGATCATACAGCCGTCAGGATATTCAAACGTACGATTTTCTTGGCAAGCTTGGTGAAGAACAGCTTCCCGGTTATAAATATATGATCTTATGGAAAGATCTTTATACGGTTTATGGCGGAGAAATTGAATGGTTCTTTGGAGGGCGCGGAATCTTATCATTCACCAATGAGTTATGGAGCGAGTTCGATTATTTCCGTCGTGCAAAAGATTCAACGCGCAATGTTTCGCAGCAGGACATTTATCGATTTGATAAAATAATGTTGTTTCATGAAGGTATTGTACCATGGAAGAAATTCCAGCATCCGCAATACGGAGAAATCGAAATCGGCGGAATAAAAAAAGCGTGGACAAGAACTGCGCCGTCGTTTATGATTGAAGATATGTGTCATCGAAATATGGCATTCACGTTATTTCATTTGTATCACACTCCTAAAGTTTCGGTAGATTCAATTATAATAAAAAACCTCTCAGGGGGATTGAAAGAAGTTACAGCGATTATTGCAAATGAAAGAGTAATTCCAACGCATACTTTTCACGATTTAAAAAACAAGATCACTCGACCTGACTGGATTTCAATACAAGGCGGCAACGTGCTGACCGGGGGAGTTTTAGAAAATAGATTTCTTGGAATAATGAAAGAACAAAAGAACAATCCGCAGCGTCTAAATATTGATAATATTTCTGGAATGGGTTCTGTAGCCGTTCGGTGGATTGTTGACGGGGGGAGTTCATTTACAGTCAGTGTCGATTCTGAAAAAGGGGGAAAAGCGGAAAAGAGCAATTGACAATGAATAATTGAAAATGAGTAATTTTATTTATAAAACTAAATATCTACACTAAACAATAAATTGAGGCAATAATGAAAAAAATAACTCTCTTAATCTGTGTCATCGGTGGCATTCTGTTCTCACAAGAGGCACGATTGCTTCGTTTTCCTGCGATCTATTCAGACAAGGTTGTCTTTACGTATGCTGGGGATTTATACACTGTATCATCCGCCGGCGGTGTTGCACGAAAACTGACGAATGATGTCGGAACAGAATTGTTTGCACATTTTTCGCCGGATGGAAAAACAATTGCATTTACAGGACAGTATGATGGAAATTCCGAAGTATATATTATACCTGCGGAAGGAGGAATTCCAAAACGATTGTCCTATACTGCAACTCTTGATCGTGATGATGTATCCGATCGAATGGGACCAAACAATATTGTGATGTCGTGGAAAGACAATAAAACAGTGGTCTATCGTTCACGCCGGATTGAATTCAACGATTGGAAGGGACAACTATTTTACGCATCCGTTGATGGTGGAATTCCTGAGCAGCTTCCATTGCCGCGAGGCGGATGGAATTCATTCTCTCCGGATGTTAAAAAATTTGCATATAATCGTGTATTCAGAGAATTTAGAACGTGGAAAAGATACCGAGGTGGCCAAGCTGACGATATTTGGATCTATGATTTTGAAACAAAAAAACATGAAAATATAACCAACGATCCGGCGCAGGATATTTTTCCAATGTGGAGCGGCAATAAGATCTATTTTATTTCGGACAGAGATGGAAGAGACAAGAACAAAAAAATGAATCTCTATTCTTATGATCTTACTTCAAAGAAAACAGAACAAAAAACATTCTTTAAGGAATTCGATATAAAATTTCCTTCTATAGGGAACGATGCAATTGTTTTCGAGAATGCCGGCTATATTTATCGCTTTGATCTTAAAGCAGAAAAAGAAACAAAAATTTCAATTCAGATCAATGAGGATTTTGATATTGGACGCGGCGGAATCATTGACGTGAGTAAAAATGTAACGAACTTTGAAATTTCATCCGATGGAAATCGCGCATTATTTGGAGCACGGGGAGAAATTTTTACCGTTCCCGCAAAGTATGGCAACACCAGAAATCTGACGAATACAGCGGGTGTGCACGAACGAAATTCCAAATGGTCGCCAGATGGGAAATGGATATCGTACGTTTCCGATGTGACCGGAGAAGATGAGATTTATATTCGTGCTCAAGACGGAGCAGGCGAACCGATTCAACTCACAAAAAATTTAAAGAATTACAAATATCAACCATTGTGGTCGCCCGATAGCAAGAAATTACTCTGGTCAGATCGTGCACAGAATTTATTCTTTGTGGATATCGATTCTAAATCGGTAACAAAGGTTGCACAGTCAAAAATTTTTGAATTTGACGATTATACGTGGTCGCCGGATAGTAAGTGGATCGCCTATACAAATCCTGAAAATGATCGGCAAAAGGTGATCAAATTATATTCACTTGATAAGGATGAAACTGTTGAAGCGACCGAAGGGTGGTACGAATCGAACACTCCAACATTCAGTTCGGATGGAAAATATTTGTTCTTCGTTTCAGCTCGAACTTTCTCTCCGACGTATGGACAAACTGAATTCAATCATATCTATCAGGATATGTCCAAGATTTACTTTATCGCACTTTCAAAGGGAACTAAATCTCCATTTGCACCACAAAGCGATGAAGTAAAGATGAAAGAAGAAACGAAAGAAAACGATAAACAAAAAAAAGACGACAAGGATAAAAAGAAAGAAGATAAAAAAGATATTGTTACCGTTAACGTTGATACCGATGGTTTGACTCAACGAATTGTCACCTTACCGATTACAGCCGCCGGCTATCGCAATCTTACTATCACTGAAAACAAAGTGTTTTACGTACGAAATGGTACGAAAGATTCAAAACCGAAATTGTTCTTATATGAGTTAGATAAACAAAAAGAGAACGAACTTGGAGAGATTAACGGATATGAGATTTCATCGGATAAGAAAAAAATGATTGTTGTATCTGATGGTTCATATTATATCATCGATTTGCCGAGTGGAAAAATTGAGATGAAAGAGAAATTGAATCTTTCCGATATGAAAATGAAATTGAACAGACGCGAAGAATGGTCGCAGATTTTTAATGAATGTTGGAGACAGATGCGCGATTATTTCTTCACCCCGACAATGCATGGTGTTGATTGGGAAGCAAAGCGTGAACAGTATGCCCAGCTTCTTCCATACGTTAATCATCGAATCGATCTGACCTATGTCATCGGCGAAATAATATCGGAATTGAATATTGGTCACGCTTATGTTGGCGGCGGAGATTATCCAAAAGCTGAAAAAATTAAATTAGGTTTACTTGGCGCAAAATTAGAACGCGACGCTTCATCAAAATATTATCGCGTTGTAAAAATCTTGAAAGGTCAAAACTGGGATTCCAATGTTCGTTCTCCCTTAACGGAAATTGGAGTTGATGTAAAAACAGGAGATGTTATTATTGCGGTAGACGGAAAACCGACAGATGAAATGAATGACATCTACGAATCACTTGTCGGCACAGCGGGAAAACAGGTAAAGTTGAAAGTCAATTCTTCACCCAAAGAATCTGGGAGCAGAGAATCTGTGGTGGTGCCGATTGGGAGCGAAGCATCATTATATTATTACAATTGGGTAGAGTCGAATATTGAAAAGGTTTCAAAAGCGACCGATGGAAAAGTTGGATATATTCATATCCCTGATATGGGAGCGAATGGGTTGAACGAATTTGTAAAACGTTATTATCCACAATTAAAAAAAGAAGGACTGATTATAGACGATCGTGGAAACGGTGGAGGAAATGTCTCTGCGCAAATTACCGAACGTCTTGATCGAAAAATAGCAATGATCAATTATGCCCGCAATTCAACCCCAAGCCAAAATCCGGATGGGATGCATCTTGGACCTAAAGTTTTGTTGTTAGATGAATTTTCCGCTTCCGATGGAGATATTTTTCCGTATCGTTTCCGCAAATATAATCTTGGAAAATTGATCGGTAAACGTTCGTGGGGCGGTGTTGTTGGCATTCGCGGATCGTTACCACTTGTGGATGGTGGATTTTTGAATCGTCCTGAATTCTCCAGATATGACATCGAAGGAACAAGTTGGATTATGGAAGGTCATGGTGTCGATCCTGATATTGTAGTCGATAATGATCCTGCAAAAGAATATGAGGGAATTGACGAACAATTGAATAAAGCGATCGAAGTTATCAAAGAGGAAATGAAAAAAAATCCTGTAAAACTTTCTCCGCCGCCACCATTCCCGGATAAAAGTAAATAGCGATAGTTACTGATAATTTGACACCACACTGAATAATAAATTCGTGTGGTGTTTTTATTCTAAACCGTATGAACGGAGAGATATTTTTGATTATATTGGAACCAATGACTATTGAAAAAATAAATCTTGCCGCTATTCGGACGGAATACAAAAAAGGAACACTCGACGAAAAAGATGTCGATAAAAATCCATTTGTACAGTTTGATAGATGGTTCAAGGAAGCGGTCAAATCTGAAATTCCTGAAGTGAATGCAATGGCTATAGCGACGGCAAATAAACAGGGTCGTCCATCTGCGCGAACAGTATTGTTAAAACAGTTTGATGAAAAAGGATTTGTGTTTTTTACTAATTATGAAAGTGCGAAGGCAAAAGATATAGCCGAAAACCCTCAAGCTGCATTGTTATTTTTCTGGGAACCATTAGAGCGGCAAATAAGAATTGTTGGCACGGTAGAAAAGGTGACCGTTGCAGAATCGTTTGAATATTTTCGTTCCAGACCGATTGACAGTCAATTAGGTGCATGGGCATCGCAGCAAAGCAGTGTAATTTCTGCACGCGCCTTGTTGGAAAAAGCGTTCGGAGAGATGCTGGAAAAATTCAAAAATGGAGAAATACCGCTTCCTCCGTTTTGGGGCGGGTTACGAATTATACCTGACGAATTTGAATTCTGGCAGGGGCGTACAAGCAGACTTCATGATCGAATATCATATAAAAATAACAATGGTGTGTGGTCGATTAATCGATTATCACCGTAATAACAATTGGAGTTTTTATGCCATTTCTACAAAAAAAACAAATATACAAGAAAGATGAAATCATCACCAACGAAGGTGACTTAACGTTTGATTGGTATGTGTTATTGAATGGAAGAATCGGGGTTTATAAAGGCGAAAGAAAAGTGAATGAATTCTCAGAACGTGGAGTTATTTTTGGAGAGTTAAGCGGTTTACTTGCGCGCCCGCGAACAGCTACAATGAAAGCACTTATTGAGTCCGAAGTTATGGTGATTGAAAGCAGTGTAGATGAAGTTGTGCGCACTCATCCGGATATTGCACACAAAATTTTACTTAGTCTTGCAGAACGACTTGCTAAAACCACCGATGAAATGTGGGCGGTGATTGAGGATAAAGAAAAATAAAAAAATAAAGACATCTGAAAAATCTTCAAGCCGTGTCAGCGACTGTGATGTGAGATTTTTCAGATGCCTGTGATTATTATTTCGTCAACAACATCTTTCGCGTTTCACTGGAATATCCGTTTAGCAGTCGATAAAAATATACGCCAGAGGCGTATCCGCCTTTGGAGGATACGCCGCTCGGCAGGACTTGCAGCATTCCATTGTATGGAATGATTTCCGCGATTCATATCACCATTAATAAGCGTTGCAATCTCTTTTCCTATCACGTCATAGATTTTCAAAGAGACAAACCCTGATTGTATTAAAGAAAATCGGATTGTTGTAACAGGATTGAATGGATTGGGAAAATTTTGTTCCAATGAAAAACCAGACGGCATCCACTGCGGCGATTTTTCTACGGAGGTTGGGAGCAGATTTTTGTAAAAAGAAAAATTGCCGCTGTACTCCCCTATGATGAGATCTTTTAAAAATGTAATGAAATCAAACTTGGTTTTCAAGCAGCGTTCCATTGCGATTCATACACATTTTGGCTATTTTCCATAACGGACGATGAAACAACACAGCATACAAATAATAACGCTTCAACGACTTTTAATTCTTCATTCTGATTATCTGAATGAACTGAACAAGCGAAATTCTGAGACCCGCGGAACATATGAACGCACACTTCGGGAATTTATGCGTTGGGTTCGTTTGGAACCGGAGTTTGAATGTTCCACAAAAGAAGTTGAGCGGTATAAGCGGTTTTTGCTGACCAAGCGAAAATTGTCACCCGTTTCTGTTACGATGTATCTTTCTTCTGTTCGGAAGTTTTTTGATTTTCTTGTGTTGCGCGAAGTATTATTTTCAAATCCAGCAAGGGCTGTAAAAGGAGGAGCGACAAATCCTCGACATTCAAGAAAAAGTATTTCCGCTCAAGATGTGCAATTGTTGATTCAAGCAATAGAACGGAAAGATGAGATTGGATTTAGAGATTTTGCTGTTGTAAAGTTGATGATTAGCTGTGGACTTTCTGAGATCGAATTGATCCGCGCGGATATTGGCGATTTACGGACGAAAAAAGGAATTATGACTTTGTCGTTGCAGTTGAAGGGAAAAAAAACAAAAGAACAGACTGCGACAATCCCAAAAGATGTAAAAGATGCATTAAAAAATTATCTGGTTTTTAGAAGCAATGCGAAAGAGACCGAACCACTTTTTATGAGCGCAGGAAATAGAACGCGCGGTCAGCGAATGACCTCTCGTGGGATTCGTGAACGGATAAATTTTTACCTTGAAAAAGCCGGTATCAAGAACGGTGAATCGCGAAAGATCACCGCATTGTCGTTACGATTGACAGCTATAAAAACGATGGCTGAGCAAGGAGCAAGTGTTGATGAGCTTCGAAAGAAGTTTCACATTGTAAAAGAATTAACGGTTAAGCGGTATTTGGAACATATTGAATAATCTCTTACGGAGAAAAACGATGAAACAAATTACAATTCTTTTGATAAGCGTATGTATACTTGGGTGTTCATCGTCAAAACAGTTGTTTGATTTTAAAGAAGGTGAAATTACTTCCGGAACGTGGTTGGTGTACGAAGGATCTCTTCCATGTGCCGATTGCAGCGAGATTAAAACTCGGCTGGAAATTCTTATTGATTATTCAAATCCAGAGCCGCCGTTTATTTTGAAACAAGCATTTATCGGCTCCAAAGATGAGGATAAAACTTCCATCACTCATGGCATCTATGGAACATTAAAAGAAACGTATCGTGATAACGATGCAACGGTCTATGAGTTAAATCCTGATAAACCGAAAGAGACAATCTATTTTCTTCGTGTGAACGATGATACGTTGAAAATGCTTAACCGTGAAATGAAAGAAATAAAATCAGAATTGACTTATAACCTTATTCGAACAGCAACATTAAAAGAGCGATAAATCAATTATAGAGGAAACATGATTACACTACATGGAACACATGATAATGGTAAA
The DNA here is from genome assembly GCA_031420755.1 of Bacteroidota bacterium. Lineage (GTDB taxonomy): Bacteria > Bacteroidota > Ignavibacteria > UBA10030 > UBA8401 > UBA8401. The sequence continues at coordinate 18,550 of JANONI010000411.1, forward strand.
GTTATTTTGGATGAAAACAACCCTCCCAAAACAAAAACTAAAGTTCGTGTTGAATTATTGGATGAAAATATTACAAAGAATAACATTAAACTTGGTGCTTATAACCTTAGTGGTATGTATGATGAAACAAATCTAAGAGATTTTGCTCATAAAAAACAAAATTCTCCATATTGTATCCAAGTGCGGAATCTGTTGTGATTTTCCAAAACCTGATAATAAAATATAGACCAATTGGAAATAGAATGTATGATATGGAAATTACATCGATTGCGTTATCGTATCAGATCAACAGAATTGCAACATTTAATAAAAAAGATTTTCAAAACATAACTGAAATTACATTACTTTAAAATGATTTATAATTTTACCGAAATAGAAAAAAAATGGCAGGGATATTGGGATCAACATCAAACGTATAAAACCGTTGAAGATCCTTCTAAGAAAAAATTATTTATACTCGATATGTTTCCGTACCCAAGTGGAGCTGGTTTACACGTAGGACATCCTGAAGGATACACTGCGACAGATATTTTTACCCGCTTTCAACGATTGAATGGAATCAATGTTCTTCATCCAATGGGATGGGACGCTTTTGGATTGCCGGCTGAACGATACGCGATGCAAACCAACATTCATCCTTCCGTAACGACCGAACAAAATATCAACAACTTCCGACGTCAAATAAAATTACTCGGACTCAGTTATGATTGGGAACGGGAAGTCAATACGACCGATCCGCAATATTATAAATGGACGCAATGGATATTTTTGAAGATATATAATTCGTGGTATGATTTTCGTGTGGGAAAAGCGCGACCGATCTCAGAACTTACTGATGAATTCGAACTATCGGGTTGTTCCAAGATCGATTGTGGATTGTATTGCGGAAATAATGATTGTTGTTTCACCGCGAATGGTTGGAAAGCAATGAGCGAGTTGGAACGACAAAAAGTATTGAAAGATTTTCGTCTTGCATACATCGCAGAAATTCCGGTGAATTGGTGCGAAGCGTTGGGAACTGTACTTGCAAATGAAGAAGTGGATGAATGGACTGAAAAAGGATATTCTGTTGAACGCCGACCGATGCGGCAGTGGATGATGCGCATAACTTCTTACTGCGAACGTTTGTTGGAAGATGCCGCTACGCTTGATTGGCCCGCGTCAACAGTGGAGATGCAAAAAAATTGGATCGGACGTTCCGAAGGAGCCGAAGTAGATTTTGCAATTGCGAATAGGTCAGAGAAAATTCGGATTTTCACAACGCGTCCGGATACAATTTTCGGTGCGACATATATGGTTCTTGCGCCGGAGCATCCCCTCGTTGATTCAGTTACGATTGCGGAGAAGAAAAATGAAGTTGACGATTATCGTAAGCAAGCATCGTTGAAATCTGAACTTGACCGCGGAATGGATAAGAATAAAAGCGGCGTTTTCACCGGCGGATTTGCGATCAATCCTGCAAATGGAATAAAAATTCAGATTTGGATTGCTGATTATGTGTTGATGGGATACGGATTCGGTGCGATCATGGCTGTTCCTGCACATGATGAACGCGACTGGGAATTCGCAAAAAAATATTCGCTGCCGATCATTGAAGTGGTAAAATCTCCGTATGACGTGAATGAAAAAGTATTCATTGCAAAAGATGAACGGTGTGTGAATTCATCGAACAGCGAAATCAGTATCAATGGATTATCTTACGAACAAGCATTTGCAAAGATCGTTTCATGGTTTGAAGGAAAAGGAATCGGTAAAAAGAAGATTAATTTCAAATTGCGAGATTGGCTTTTCTCGCGGCAGCGATATTGGGGCGAACCGATTCCGATTATCCATTGGGAAGATGGAACGATGAGCGCGTTGGAAGAGAAAGAACTTCCGCTCATTCTACCAAATCTCGAAAAATTTCAACCAAGCGGTACAACTGAATCTCCATTAGCACTTGCAACGGAGTGGATGAATATTGTCGATCCAAAAACCGGAAAAAAAGGAAGACGCGAAACGAACACGATGCCGCAATGGGGAGGTAGCTGCTGGTATTATCTTCGCTATATCGATCCGAAGAATGATACGATCTTCTGTGATCTTGAAAAACAAAAATATTGGATGCCTGTCGATTTATATGTTGGCGGTTCAGAACATGCCGTTCTTCATTTAATGTATGCCAGATTCTGGCATAAAGTTCTGTTTGACCTTGGTTACGTAACAACAGCAGAACCATTCATGAAACTTCGCCATCAGGGAATTATTCTCGGCGAGAATTCAAAAAAAATGTCGAAGTCGCTCGGTAACGTTGTAAATCCGGATGACGTGGTACAAGAATATGGTGCCGATGCTCTGCGCTTGTTTGAAATGTTCATGGGACCGTTGGAAGATATGAAGCCATGGAGCACCAAAGGTGTTGAAGGTGTGTTTCGTTTCTTGAATCGAGTTTGGAGATTGTACGTTACCGAAGATGGAACATTGAACAAGATCATGACGGAGAGTGAACCTTCAGCAGATTTTCTACGCACATTTCATCAAACGGTAAAAAAGGTAACGGAAGATGTTCCTGCCTTACGATTCAACACGGCAATTTCGCAAATGATGATTTTTATCAATGAAGCGTATAAGCAAGAGAAACTTTCCAAAAAAATAATGAAAGATTTTCTTGTTATTCTTGCTCCGTTCGCGCCGCATATTACGGAAGAACTTTGGAGCAAGCTGGGAAATAAAGAATCAATTTTCAAATCTGCTCAGTGGGTGAAGTATGATGAAAAATTGACCGTGACTAATGAAGTGGAGATTGTTGTTCAGGTGAATGGAAAGATCAGGGCAAAATTCAATGTGCCGACCAATTCGAATGAGCATGATCTGAAATCGATGGCACATTCAGAACCGAATGTGAAATTATATGTTGATGGAAAAAAGGTCGTAAAAGAAATTGTGGTAAAGAATAAGTTGGTGAATATTGTTGTCCAATGATATCAATCATCATCATAACGAAAAATGAAGAAAAAAATATTGAACGCTGTTTGAAGAGTGTTCAATGGGCAAATGAAATTATCGTTGTTGATGCAGTAAGTACTGATAGGACGGTTCAAATAGCAAAATCACTGAATGCAAAAGTGATCATAAAACAATGGGAAGGATTTGCAAAGCAAAAAGAATTTGCAATGCAGCAGGCGAGTAATGAATGGATCTTTTCATTAGATGCAGATGAAGAAGTAACAGTTGAATTGAAAGAAGAGATCCTTTCTACAATCGAGCTTTCTTATACGTTGAATGGATATGAAGTCCCACGGAAAAGTTTTTTTCTTGATCGATGGATGAAAAACGGCGGATGGTATCCCGGACATCAACTGCGATTGTTCAAAAAATCAAAAACAAGAATAAATCATCGTCCGGTGCATGAAGGATTTTTGATCGAAGGGCTGATCGGTCTTTTGAAAGCAGATCTTAACCATTATACCTATAATTCTCTGTACCACTATCTCGAAAAAATGAATACGTACTCATCCCTCGATGTGATGAACAAGATCGGTACTGGAAGAATAATCCGTTGGTATCATTTCATCCTCAATCCGCTTTCGGTATTTTTACGAATGTATGTTTCACTGCACGGCTACAAAGATGGA
>JANONI010000412.1:0-4659 GCA_031420755.1 Bacteroidota bacterium
ACCGGCAAAACAACGGTTTCCAGAGTATGGGCTTGGTTCGAATGAACCGGAATATTGAGAAACCAGTCTTTGCATCGGCAAAAACGAAGTACGGACAGTTTGTAGATAAGAGCGAATATATCACCGCCGTAGAACAGACAAAAAAATCGATCATTCCAAAAGAATTCATGCTGACACAGAATTTTCCAAATCCATTCAATCCATCTACGCTGATCAGTTATTATTTGCCAACAAACAACCATGTTACATTAAAACTCTATGACGTTCTTGGAAAAGAAATTGCAGCACTTGTTAATGAAGTGAAAGAAGCGGGTGTGTATTCGGTTCCAGTCAACGCGTTGGCGTTGTCGACCGGAGTGTACTTTTACCGGCTGCAAGCCGGAAATTTTGTCGCAACAAAAAAAATGGCGGTCGTAAAATAACATGAAAATTTTTTTCATTCTCATAGTTTGCAGTTCAATTTTTCTTTCTGCAAAAATCTATAAGGGCGCTGAGTACCGAACGAAAGAAGCATTCACCTACGGCAGATTTGAAGTACGAATGAAATCTGCTCAACGCGAAGGAATGTTATCGTCATTTTTTACATATCACGAAATTACCAGCACGGCTGATTGGAATGAAATTGATATCGAAATTATGGGACGATATTCGGATGATATTCAATTCAATCCTATTACCCGCGGACAAGTGAATCATGTAAGCCACTATCAAACTTCGTTTAATCCTTCATTAGATTTTCATACGTACGCTTTTGAATGGACACCAACATACGTGGCATGGTTCGTAGAAGGTAAAGAAGTGCATCGTCAAACAGGCGCGCATATTGAGGGATTGAATCTTCCGCAAAAAATTATGATGAATGTTTGGAATCCCACCTATCCGAACTGGGCTGGACAGTGGAATGAGAATGTCCTTCCCGCATTCGCATATTATGACTGGGTGAGTTATTCGTCATTTACACCCGACAGCGGGAATACGGGAACCGACAGTAATTTTACTTTTCAATGGAAAGATGAATTCGATTCGTGGGATCAAACGCGGTGGGAAAAAGCAACGCATACATTCGGCGGCAATGGCAGCGATTTTGTTCAGGAGAATGCGGTATTCAAAGACGGAAAATTGATCCTTTGTTTAACCAAAGAAACCTCAATTGGGTTTACGGATATCGCTGGTCCATCGGTAAAATATGCCCGCGCGGAAGAAAATGGAGTGTTGGTGCGCTTCACTGAAGAACTTGACCCGGCTTCTGCAGAAAATATTTCTAATTATCTCAATGCAACTCGGCAGGTAACGGCTGCAAAACTACAGCCAGATTCACTCAGTGTATTCTTAACAATTGCAAATTACAATAAAGATTCAATTTCTAATATCATTATCAACAATGTCAAAGACCGCACTCCGGCAATGAACAGTTCAGGATTGCGGAATGTAATATTGATAAAATCGAAACCGCTGACGATGCCTGTAAAGATTAACTGCGGAGGCGGTGCATACAAAGATTATCTGGCAGATCAAGAATGGGGTCCATCGGTCGAGTACGGAAGAATGGATGCAACAGTGTACCAGAACACCAACACTGTTACCGGCGCCCTTGAACCGGAAATCTTTAAATCGGAATTGAATGGAATTGTAAAATATCAAGTACGTGTTCCAAACGGATCATACACCGTTCTACTGATGATGGCTGAGAATTATTTTACCTCATCAGGAAAAAGAAAATTTTCCATTGCAGTTCAGGGGAATGTTGTTGTGAAAGATCTGGATATTTTTAAAGAGGTTGGAAAAAGTGTTCAATACCAGCGTTTGGTAAATCAGGTGAAAGTGGTTGACGGTATTATTGACGTTCACTTTATGACAACGCTGGATAATGCGGTGTTGAACGGAATTCAGATCATTCCTTTGCCGACAGGGATCAACGAGCGCTTTGAATCCACTCCGAATCAGTGGAACATCGGACAGAATTTTCCCAATCCCTTCAACGGTGAAACGATCATTCCTGTAACAATTTCATCCCGCGATCATTTGACCATTCGATTTTATGACACTCTTGGAAGAGAAGTATCAGAAATCCCACTGGGAGCTGTTTCCGAAGGTGAACATTATTTTCGATGGAACGGAATGAATACTAATGGTGATAAACTTGCTTCAGGAGTGTACTATTACGTGGTTCAAGGTCAATTGAATTCGACAGCAAAAAAACTCGTTTTTATTCAATAGAAATTTTTCTGTTTGAATGTAATGAACAAAAAAAATACACATACTTATATTATCTATATCAAAGGATCCGTCATGAAGTTACTTTCCGTTATACTCGCTTGCTTCATTTTTACTATTTCATTGGATGCGCAAAAAAAACCAACCGGTGTTACCGTTGATGCATTATTGAAGAAAATGACATTGGATGAAAAAATCGGTCAGATGACCCAGGTTGATTATGAAGCGGTGAAAAATCACGCGGATGATCTCATCAAGTATTCAATCGGCTCGGTGCTGTGGGGCGGAAATTCCGAGATAGTCAATCTGACGCCGAAGGGATGGGCGGATTGTTATGATTCATTGCAGCGGTTGTCGGAAAAAACACGTCTGAAGATCCCGATGATTTTCGGGATCGATGCGGTGCATGGTCACAACAATGTGGATGGTGCTGTTATCTTCCCTCACAACATTGCTCTTGGTGCCACGCACAATCCGGCCATCGTTGAAAAAGTGGCAATGGTTACCGCACAGGAAATGAGAGGAACAGGAATTCATTGGACGTTTTCGCCATGTGTTGCAGTCGTTCGCAATGAACGGTGGGGAAGAACTTATGAAAGTTTTGGTGAGGATCCCGATCTGGTTCGTATGCTCGGAGCCGCGCACGTAAAAGGGCTACAGGGAGCGAATCTTTCAGATAAGAATTCCGTGCTTGCATGTGTGAAGCATTATATTGGTGACGGCGGCACAACGAGTGGAACAGATCAAGGAAATACTGTTGCAGATGAAGCGACTATGCGGAAACTCTTTCTTCCAGCCTATATCGATGCGATTAACGCAGGTGCACTCTCTGTAATGGCATCGTACAACAGTTGGAACGGGAACAAGATGCATGGAAACAAATATTTGCTGACCGATGTATTGAAAGGTGAATTGAAGTTTCAGGGATTCGTGGTCGGCGATTGGAATGGTATAGATCAGCTTTCACAAAATTATAAGTATGCAGTGGAACAATCAATCAACGCCGGATTGGATATGGCGATGATCACCACTCCGCGCGGTTCGTTCAACAGTTATGATAAGTTCATCAGCACGCTGAAAGAACTGGTGAATGAAAAGGCCGTCAGTATAAAACGGATTGATGATGCAGTGCGAAGAATCTTGAACGTAAAATACGAACTTGGATTATTTGAAAATAAATATGCCGACAAGAATCTCCTTGCTGAAGTTGGTTCCAAAGAACATCGCGAAGTTGCACGTGAAGCTGTCCGTCAGTCGCTCGTACTATTGAAGAATGAAAAAAATCTTCTCCCGTTGTCAAAAACCGCAAAGAAAGTTGTTGTGACCGGAAAAGGTGCTGATGATATCGGTATCCAGTGCGGCGGTTGGACCATTGATTGGCAGGGGAAAAGCGGTAAAGTCATCTCCGGCGGAACAACGATTCTTGCAGCAATTAAAAATACTGTTTCCAAGGAAACAAAAGTATCATACTCGCTCGACGGCAGCGGCGCAGACAGCGGTGATGTTGCGGTTGTTGTTGTCGGAGAACTTCCCTATGCAGAAATGTTCGGCGATCGTGAAGACCTCACTCTCGCTGCGGACGATCAGGCATTGGTGCAAAATCTTACTGCAAAAGGTGTACAAGTAGTCGTCGTGCTTCTTTCTGGGAGACCGATGATCATCACGCCGGTATTGGAAAAGAGCAGTGCATTCGTTGCCGCGTGGCTTCCCGGAACAGAAGGTCAGGGAGTTGCCGATGTGTTGTTCGGCGATTATGCTCCAACCGGAAAACTTCCGCATTCGTGGCCGAAGAGTATGAAACAGATTCCGATCAACGTCGGAGATAAAGAATACGATCCGCTCTTTCCGTTCGGATTTGGTTTAACCTATCCATCTGTTAAAGCACAGAAATAATATTTTGAAGCCGCCAATATAATAATATCTGGCGGTTTTTTTTGATAGACATTAATCAATTTATCAAATCATTTAAAGGAATCTTATGGCATCCATCAGCACACAAAATCCAACACACATAGACGCTTCTCAAGGAGGGGATTTTCGAGTTCCTCTTGCTGTTGTAACAATGCTGTTTTTTATGTGGGGTTTTCTTACCTGCTTGAATGACATTCTCATTCCGCATCTTAAAGGTGTGTTCGATCTGAACTACACGCAGGTCATGCTCATTCAGTTCACATTCTTCGGTGCGTATTTTATTATGTCGATTCCTTCCGGATCGATCATTAATAAAGTCGGTTACAAGAACGGAATTGTGATTGGCTTGCTTACATCGGGTGTTGGTGCGTTATTATTCTATCCCGCGGCAAGTGCTATTTCGTATCCGTTATTTTTAACAGCGTTGTTCGTTCTTGCATCGGGGATTACGTTGTTGCAGGTTGCGGCGAATCCACGCCGTGATCCCCAGCACGACCACCCGGAGCGCGCTGGCTGTGATCGCGAAGCGCCGGG
>JANONI010000413.1:0-2426 GCA_031420755.1 Bacteroidota bacterium
CCTCCAAAAAGTTGATAAATATAAAACAGTGGGTTGAACATCTAAGCGTGGATAAGTTTAACAAACGGAAGATTGAGAGTCAAGCGGGTTCATAAAGTTTTATTTTTTTATTTTTTTGCATCTGAATCTGCTCTTTACCATATTCGACTCATTCTAAACACTGTAAAGGAGGGAATTTGAACATTAACCTATTTTTATTTCGTTTTATGCTTGGATCATCGGCAGTGTTCGCCGGTGGATTTCAATTGAATGAACACGGAGCCCGATCAATGGCGCAAGCCGGGGCATTTACAGCCCGCGCGTACGACGCATCCGCAGTCTATTTCAATCCGGCAGGTCTTGCATTTCAACAACAGAACTCGGTGTATTTCGGTTCAACATTCATTTCGCCGGAGATTGATTTTTACGGACCGTCGAATCTCGGGTCGAACAAAAAAACTTCCATGAAGAATCAGGTCTTCACACCAATCCACGCCTATGTAAAATATGGGATCACGGAGGATATTCATTTTGGATTTGGCGTGTACAATGCTTTCGGTTTGGGAACAGAATGGGATCCGGCATGGGACGGACGAAGAATCAGCATTAAAGCAGATCTTCAAACATTTTACTTCTCACCGACACTTGCCTACAAAGTGAACGACCAACTTTCCATCGGAGCGGGAATGAATATCATCACCGGAAGCGTGAATCTCCGTCAGGAAGTTGCAAGTGTTCCCGTCGGTGCAACGCCGCCAATAGTCGATCTTGAGCTTACGGGAAATAGTTTTGGATTCAATATCGGTTTGCTGTACAAATTTTCAGAGATCGCATCGTTTGGTGCATCGTATAGAAGCGGATCGAAGATTGAAGGAAAAGGTACGGCAACATTCACTCCAAATTATGCCGCACTCAATCTTCCGAACGGTGATGTTAATGGAAATATAGAATTGCCCGCAACACTGTATGTTGGCGTGGCGATGAGTCCGATGGATAATCTTGAAGTAGAAGTTGATTATCAATATGTCGGCTGGGCAAGTTACAAAGAATTAAAAATTAATTTTACAAAAGATAATTCATCAACTGTTCAGCCAAAGAATTATGAGGATACCTATATCTTCCGTGTGGGGGGTGAATACACTATGGATGTTTTAAAACTGCGCGGCGGGTATTTGTTCGATAATTCCCCTGTTCCACAGAAATATGTTGATCCGGTACTGCCTGATGCGGACAGATATGGCTGGAATGTCGGTTTCGGATATCAAATTTCGGATGCCGTAACGATTGATGCGGCATATTTATTTTTGAAGGTCCGACAAAATACGGTAGCAAACACCGAAACGGCATTTGACGGAACGTATAATTCAATAGCAAATCTGTTTGCATTGAATATTGGCTATTCATTTTAGTTTTTAGAGGAAAATATTGAATATGAAAAAATATATCGGAGTCTTAATACTTGTTTCTCTATCCTATACAGGATGCAAAGACGATGCTCCGTCAGGTATCCCCGAACCGGGACTTGGCGGAGTAACGGTAAACAAATATGTTTCCATTGGAAACAGCTTAACGGCAGGATATCAATCGGGTGGTTTATTTGAAGATGGACAGATTTACAGTTACCCGAATTTAATTGCACAGCAATTAAAAATTGCCGGTGCCCCGCTCGGAAAATTTGAACAGCCAATCTGGGGAAATCCCGGCTCTCCAAATGCATTTGGAAAAGCAGCTCGGTTGGAAATTCTTTCGTGGCCTAAAGAAGGACCGAATATTGGCACCAGCGGTGCAAATGCCGGAGTTGCAACCAACTCTGCACTTAACAGACCTTACGACAATCTTGGTATTCCAGGTGCGCTTATCAGCGATTTTCTTGATACAACCGATTTTGTAACAAAATATGTTACCAGACAAAATCCGTTCTTTCCCCACGTACTGCGTGATAAGTCGAAAGGAAATAGTGTCTTCGATCAAGCAAGAAAAATTACACCCAAAGCAGACATCGTTACATTCTGGCTTGGCAATAATGATGTTCTATTATTCGCTGTTGCAGGTGGAGCAACCGTTGTTGGAAATTCGGTTGTTCCGATAGCACCGACACCTTCGGCAACATTTGCGGCACAATATACATCAGCTTTTGATTCGCTGCGATCCGCATTTCCAAATGCAAAAATTATTGCCGCAAATATTCCTGACGTTCGAGCCATTCCGCATTTTACCACCGTTGGTCCTGCTGTAGCTGCAAATCTGCAAGGTTTTGCAATCAGTTACCAAAAGCGTGGAACAAAAGGCCGCGGTGATGGTTCATCAGATTTAACAGAAACAAATCCACCGCTGTTACCGCTTGGTTCGGCATCATACGTTGCATTCATCGGCAAACCATCCGGAAAGTGGTATAAGGACAATAACATTCCGGTTCCAGCAGGAATTGATACCAATGCAGGGTTCGG
>JANONI010000414.1:0-5650 GCA_031420755.1 Bacteroidota bacterium
TCAAAACTCCATACCGAAGAACAAAAGGAACATTGGTAATTCCTCCAGACGGACCTTCAGAATCAGGAATAATCACTATTTTTGCATTTGTTACATGTCGAGCAGTATCGTACCAAACGCTTTCATATTTTATCGAAGGAGAATTTGCTCGAATTTTATATTTTCCTGGATCAACATTTCTAATACTATAATTTCCAAATTGATCTGTTTTTGCAGAGTATGAATACGAGAGACTTAAATTATTTTCTGTTTTGTAAACCTCGATAACAACATTAGGTATATTTGCATTAGCAATGTCTTTCACTTTGCCTTGAATAATACCATTACCGCCGGAGACAACAACCGTAAAATATTGTTTTGATATTCCACCTTTGTTAGATTTTGCATAAATAACTACGTTATAATATCCCTTTGCTTTTGGAGTCCAATCAACAACACCGGTGATTGAATCGATATTGAACGGAACAACAACAGTCAACATGCCGAGACTTGCCCATCCTGAATAACGGATTACAGCAGTTGAATCAGAAGAAACTGCTTTTGCCGTGTAATTGTATTTTACGTCTATCTGTCCATGAAGATTTGGAATAGAAACAAACTTCACCTCGTCCCAATTTGGTTTTGAGTGGATCGTCAATTGAAGAGTCGTACTGGTGATTATTTCTCCCGTGGTTAGTTTTGCTTTCACAACGTACACAAACGCTAGGGACATAACAGAAGGAATAGCCGGCGGCATATTAGTGATAGACCACAGATTGGTTGTCGAATCAATCTGTTCAATCATAGTTGGAGGCATGTTGTTTATTACGAAACTACGATACACAAGATAATAACTAACATCTCCGGCAGTAGGTTTATGCCAAAGCAATTTGACTTTTCCACTGTCGATCTTTCCTTCTAACTTAAATGAGCCGACAAGCGGAATCCCGGGTACAGGTACAAAAACAATATTGCTTTGGGTAATGGTAAGTCCGGTCTTTGCAACAATTTTGTATGCATAAGATCGCATTGGTGAAGAAAATTCCGTTGGGACTTTGTCAACAAACGAGGTGTCCGGTGTTGTTGTAACAAGCAGCGCAGTTGTATCCGGAAGTTTTGCCCGATACAACTCATACTGTGTTGTGTTATTTGCTTCGAGTGGTTTTGTCCACACTAATTTTACTTCACCGGACATTTCCACTTTTATAGCAGTAAGTTTTATCTGCGATTTTGTTGTTTGTGCAAGCAGCAAAACAACACCAAGCAGCATCAACAAAAAAATTGTAAGGCGTTTAGACATATATCCTCCTGATGTGTGTTTGTGATTGATTACGATTAACTATTAATTTTTTTATTGCCGATTCTTTTCGGCATTTCAAACTCACTCCGCTCGGTTGAACAGAACCAACTTTCCCGGAATTGTATACTACAAGCACCGTACCACAATAGAAATCCCCGAAATTGTAAATGTTCGGGGATTTTATAATTTCAACCCTGCATATTTTGCATATCAAGATGCACGCTTTGCGTCTAAGCACCCATTCAAAACCGAACAGTGAGTAGAATCTGGGTTCCGTGATTTGATGAATATTTTGGTTGAACTGTTACTCCCGTCGCCGTAAAGACATCGATTTCCGAAGCAATATAGACAAAAGCAAATGCTGCAAAAGAATAGATTTCCGCTTTGCGATACGTATTATATGTATCATATTTCGATGAAATATCCGGGAGCGTTGCGGCAGCTAAATATTTTTTTCGCGCATCGGAGCGGAGTATTTCAAAAATAATTCCGGATGTCAACGTTACAATTCCTGCGCCGCCGTACACATACCCTGATGCTGTTCTTCCTTGAGTGAATTGTTCCCATCCTGGAAAAATTATTGTTCTGTACGAAACAGAATACTGAGCAGAATGTTTTGTTGAATCAATTACGATAGTTCTCTTTTGAGAAATGAATTTTACCCGCGCATCATTGAATACAGAAAGTATCTTCGGCGATGTCAGGATTGGATCGAGTTCAAATGTTCCGTCAATGCTCAGCAGCGCAACGAATCGTTCTTTTGCGAGAGAAGATTTTCCCTGCGCGATCAATGCGAAGGCAATCCATTTTTCCAATTGAACTTTTGTCGAATCGCTCAATCCTGTTTGTTCATACATTCTGCGTGCTTCTATTTCCGCAGAAAGATACTGACCGTTATTATAGAGCGATTCAATCTCATTCAGATTGAAGAACAATGAAATATTCTGCGCTCCGAGCAGTGAGCTAAACGATATTACAACGAAGAATATTTTTTTCAATTCTGAAATCATTTGGTGAATGTTATCGAAACGTAAATTGTGTCCCGGGCTTTTACCGTAATCTCTTTCACAAGATCGGCGAACGCAGAATTTTTGAATCGAAACATATGTTTTCCTGCTGAAAGCATAATCGGTTTTTCGAGCGGTGTAATATTCTTGTATTGTTCATCAACATACACTTCCGCCCACGGATTTACCACACACATCACGTACCCTGCATTCTCCAAAAAATTTCCGGCAACAGTCATTTCTCTATTCGACTCAACAATTATTGTTTTCATGATCGGATCGAAGGAAGGATTCGAGAACAGCACCGCGTGGCTGCCGGCGGCAAGCACGATCGGTTTTGAAAATGGAGTTTCGCCGACAAGTTCGTTGTTCACATATACTTTTGCCCACGGAGAACTTGTGAAATATATTTTTCCAGAATCCGTACGGATGATTGGATATTCTATTTTATTGACGAATTGTTCTTTTGGCTCAACCGCCTTATCATTCTGAGAAATTGAAGCCGGCGTTGTATTGAATACTTCGCGTCGTTGAACTTTTTGCGAATCATTCACCGGAAATTCTTTCTTGGTCTCAGAAAATTCTGACGGAGCGGTTGATGTAAATTTCGTCCATCCAAAAACTATGATTGCAAGAAACACAATCGCTGCGATTCCAATCGGAATAAAATTTTTCTTTTTTGGCGTAGTAATCGGGTGAACAAATGTTGATGATTTTTTCTCATCAACAACATTCAACGCTTCTCGTGCCGATGAAAAACGATCATCTTTTTTGGGATTCAATAATTTCCGCAGAAATTCCGAAAACTCCGGGCTCGATTTCACATCGAACCGATTTAATTCATCGGTCTTGAACGCCAGCACTTTTTTCATGCATTCGGTATATGTTGAACCTTCAAAGATCCTCTCGCCGCTTAATACTTCCACCAATGTTACGCCAAGAGCAAACAGATCGGTTCGTGCATCCACTTCATCACCCCGAACTTGTTCCGGAGCCATATAAGCGGGAGTTCCGAGCACCATTCCTTCCATTGTTACGGTTGACGACAACGCAACGTACGCCAAACCAAAGTCGGTAACTTTTAATGTGCCGCTCTCGGAAAGAAGAATATTCCCCGGTTTAATATCGCGGTGGATAATACCGCGTTCGTGTGCAACTGCTAGTGCCCGCAGCAAATGGACTGCGGTTTTATTTGCAAATTCAAGATTGGCATCTTTACCGGATGCAATAACATCTTTTAGTGATTTCCCTTCGACAAACTCCATCACGATTGCGGGAGCACTATCGATCTCAGTGAGATCATATACTTGAACGATATGTTCACTTCGCAACGCAGCACATGCGCGCGCTTCCCGCACAAACCGCTGACGCAGTTCCTGATCGTTTGCAAGATGTTTGTGAAGAACTTTTAGCAGAACAGTTCTGTGCAGCATCTCATCAAATGCACGGTACACAATCGTCGTTCCGCTTTCGTTGATCTTTTGTTCTATTTTAAATTGGGTATCGCTCATAATTTTACATCTTCATTTTATTGCCTCACACAAAGGCACAAAATATCAATCGAAAATATTATTCAAGATTACCATTAATAATTCGTTCAATGCCACCTTTGATATATGGGGAACCAAAATTTATGAGCAGCCCCAATTTTAGATTGCTTAATTTTAAATATGTTAAAGTTTGTTTTTTATGAACCGGAAGAAGGGTTTCTACAGATTTTAATTCTATCAATACCTTTTTTTCAATAAGAATGTCTATCCGAAATGAAGAAGTAAATTGTTTTTCTTCAAATATCACTGGCAAATTCACTTCCGTCTCAACGAACAATCCCCGTTCCCTCAATTTGTAAACATATAACTCTTGATATACAGATTCCAAAAGACCGGGACCCAAAGATGTGTGGAGGTGATATGCAACATCAACAGCTATTTTTGCGATTTCATTCTCTTTCATATCTTTTGTGGCTTGGTGTGATTATTCTTTTACTCATTTCCCCATTCTTTAATCCGGTATTGAAGCCAACGCAAAGAGACACCAAGTTTTTCCGCAGTGCGAGTCCGGTTGTTGTTCATTTCTACCAATGTTGATTCGATCAATTGCCGTTCAAAATCGGCGAGCGTAACGGCATTTTTTTGAAGCGCAGACTGATCGCTAGAATCAAAAAGAAAATCATCTTTCATCAATGTATTGCCGCGGCATAACACAACTGCCCGCTCTATCAGATTTTGAAATTCTCGAACATTTCCCTGCCATTGATTGGCAAGCAATAACTGCATCGCTTCAGGATGAATTCCCTCTATCGGTCGTTTATAATTCTCCGCAGCACGTTTCACAAAGTACGTTGCCAGCAACGGAATATCATCTTTCCGTTCACGCAGCGGCGGAAGATGGATTCCAATAACATTCAATCGGAAGAAAAGATCTTCGCGAAAACGATTCGTTTTAACTTCCTCTTTAAGTTCTTTATTCGTTGCGGCAATAATCCGAATATCTGCCGTTCGGTTCTTCGTATCGCCCACTCTGCGATATTCTTTTTCCTGAATCAATCGAAGAATCTTTGCCTGAAGTGTCAACGGAAGATCGCCAATTTCATCTAAGAATAACGTGCCGCCATTGGCTACTTCAACCAAACCTTTTTTATCCGATGAAGCACCTGTGAACGATCCTTTAATATGACCGAACATTTCGCTTTCTATTAAATTTTCCGGAAGCGAGGAACTGTTGACGGCAACAAATGATTTTCCTTTTCGTGTTCCGTTTTCATGAATTGCACGCGCGATTACTTCTTTTCCTGTTCCGCTTTCACCGGTGATCAGCACGGCTGCATCAACATCCAATACCCGCTGAGCAATTTCAAGAACTTTTTTCCATTTTTCGCTTTTTCCGATAATATTACCGAACAGATGCGTTACATCAACTTCGTTCTTCAAACGTACATTCTCTTTTTCCAACAACGAAATCCGTTGTGCATTTTCAATCGCAATCGCCGCCAAACTTCCGAAAACCGTAAGGAATTTTAACGCATCGTCGGTGAATGCTTTGCGGGATTTACTGCTATCCAAATATACGGCACCGGAAATACGTTCGCCTGCTCTTAGCGGAATACAGATGATCGATAATATCTTCTGCGCAATAATGCTTACAGAAGATTCGAACCGCTCGTCGCTCAGTGCGTCAAATGTTAGCACCGCTTCGCCCGATTGGAGAACGGATTTCACAACGGATGATGATGCGGCAAATTCATCGCTTGCCTTTTTGGAATTGAAATTTTTCAAACAGACAACTGTATAACCGCTTTCACTTAGATTATCGGCAAGCATCACAAATCCCCGCTCTGCGGAAAGATGCGTCATTGCAATTTCCA
>JANONI010000415.1:0-4408 GCA_031420755.1 Bacteroidota bacterium
CGGGTTTGCACTCGGCGGCGGATGCGAACTTGTTATGGCGTGTGATATGATTATTGCAAGCGAAACAGCTAAGTTCGGTCAACCTGAAATTAATCTTGGCGTAATTCCGGGAATGGGCGGTTCGCAGCGATTAACGCGCGCAGTTGGGAAATATCGCGCGATGGAAATACTTCTGACGGGCGAGATGTTCTCCGCCGAAGAAGCGTTGAAATGGGGATTAATAAATAAAGTAGTTCCGAGTGAATTTTTAATTGAAGAAGTAAAATCTCTTGCAAAGAAAATTGCAAGTAAGCCATTAATTGCTGTTCAAACTGCAAAAGAAATGATCTGTAAAGCGGATGACCTTTCGTTACGCGAAGGGTTGGAATACGAACGAAGAAAATTTGCTGATTTATTCGATACCGAAGATCAAAAAGAAGGAATGAAAGCATTTGTTGAGAAACGGAAAGCAGTTTGGAAGAATAAGTAAAAAAATATTTAAATAAAGAACCCCGACGCAAGCGTCGAGGTATTCTTTCGAATAAATTTTCGGGTGTGAAAACCGATGACTCTCCGTAATATTTGTTTTCTAAGAAATTATTCATCCGTAATTCTTCATTATTTTATAGTTTTATTGGAATCTTCAGCATCTTAGCACCAAGCTTTAACAGGAAACCGAAAATGCTTTTTCTCAATCCGAATGGTGCAAGCCACCATTGTTCAAAAATTATTTTCCCCCAATGCCACGCTCTGCCGATATTTCGTAATTGAAGTGTTGGGTGTGGATCATTTAAGAAATCACCATACGCAAATCCCGCCATTCCTTCCCCCGCTTCAAGCATGCAATATCCGATTCCGTAAAATTGCGCAGACGGCATCAGTCCGTTTATTTCATCAACAATACGATGCGCAACAATTTCTGCCTGATCGTGTGCGAACACTCCTGCCTTAGGAAGCATCATCGGAACGTCGGGTTTCCATCTTCCGGGAATTGCTAATGCTGTAACATCTCCTATCGCATATACATTTTCAGAATTAGTTTTGAGTGTGGATCGGTCAACAGGAATCCATCCTGCTTCGTTTGATAAACCTGCATCACGAGCAATACGCGGCGCGCGATGCGGCGGAATTGCAACAAGCATATCGAAACGAAACGGATCTTTTCCTTCGAATGAGATTTCACGGCTTTGTGAATTTACAGAAATTATTTTATGGAGCGAATGAAACGAAATTTCTTTTGATGCAAGCATTTGTTCCATCGCTTCACCGAGTTGGGGACCGGCAACAGGCATCGGTTGAGGTTCAGGAGTAAAAAGATGAACTTTCACCTTATTCTGCATTCCACGCCGTCGAAAATAATCGGCGATGAGCATTGCTCCTTCGTGCGGCGCGCCGGGACATTTGTATGGTAATGAACAGACGACAATGCCGATTGTTCCCCCCTTAAAATCAGTTAGTGCCTTTTGAAGTCTCAATGTTTCTTCAAATGAATAATATGAAAATGCGCTTTCCGGCAGACCGGGAATTAAATCGGGAGCGAGTTCTGCTCCAAGAGCAACAACCAGATAATCGTACTTCAATTCTTGATTTAAAGCAGTAACAGATTTTCGCGATACATCAATTTTGGTAACCTCGGCATGAATCACTTCGATTCCATCTCGAACCAAACTTTTCAGTGGCGTTGATATTTTTTCCGGTGTACGGTCTCCTGTCATCAGCCATAGATATGATGGGGCAAATGTGTGCACCGCATTTTTCTCAATTAAAACGATTCGATGAGACGATGGTAAATACCGCCGGAGTTCATTTGAAACAATAATTCCACCAACTCCGCCGCCAACAATGACAATAGTTTTTCCGTTCACGATACTATTCCTTTCACGCAATATTTTTTATGAGTTTACTCTTTTTGGTTTGATGTTCTACAAGCACTTCGCGCATCAAATCGCATGCTTTTATCACTTTGGAATTGGAAATGCTGTAATAAATATTCAGTCCGTCTCTGCGCGAGTCCAGAATCCCCGCTTTCCGCATCACGGCAAGATGCTGCGATACATTTGCTTTCGGGATTTTCATTTTAGTAACAATATCACCGGCACTCAGTTCGTCCTCTCTAAGGATGCTGATTATTTCCAACCGTTTTGCGTGTGATAGGGTTTTGCACACTTCGGCGTGAAGTTGAAAAATTTCTTTGCTCATACTATCACCACTGGTTCTAAGTTGCTCAATTTCATAGTTTCGATTTATTGCAACTAATATATAGACGAATCATTCCCATGTCAATACAAAATACGGACATTGTATTTTAAATTGCAGAATGATGTTGTTCATTATTTGCGTTTCGCTTTTCAAAGATATTATACAAAATCGGCAAAACAAATAATGTTAACAGTGTGGATGTTATTAATCCACCAATAACTACTGTTGCAAGAGGTCGTTGAACTTCGGCGCCTGTGCCGTGAGATAATGCCATTGGAATAAAGCCTAAACTCGCAACCAATGCAGTCATCAATACCGGACGCAATCTGTCTGCCGCACCTTTAATGACTGCAAATTTGAGTTCGTGTCCTTCTTTCAATAGTTGATTAATATAAGAGATCAATACAATTCCATTAAGAACTGCTACTCCGAAGAGAGCAATAAAACCAATCAACGCAGAAACGCTCAGATGTAAATCCCGAACGAGTAATGCAAATATTCCTCCGCTCAATGCAAATGGAAGATTCAATAAAATGAGGAACGAGTGGCGCATATTTCCAAACGTGGTGAAGAGTAAAATAAAGATCAAAAAGATTGAAAGCGGCACGACAATCATTAATCGCTCGGTTGCACTTTCTTGATTCTCGAATTGTCCTCCCCACGTTATATAATATCCTGCGGGAAGTTTTATTTTTGATTCAATATTTCTTTTTGCTTCCGCAACAAAACTGCCGATATCGGTTCCACGGACGTTACATTCAACAACAATTCGCCGTTGTCCAAACTCACGGCTTACCTGAACCGGTCCTTCTTCGGCGACAATTTTTGCAACTTCGCTTAATGGAATATTTCCACCCGACGGCAAATGAACCAACGAATTTTCTATTGATTGAATATCACTTCGTCTATTCTCAGGATAACGAACAACAACATCAAAGCGTGCTTGTCCTTCAAAAATTTCTGTTGCCGCTTTACCGCCAATGGCAATTTCAACAACTTGTTGAACATCGGAGATATTCAATCCATATCGAGCAATTGCATCTCTATCAAAATAGATATTCAAATACGGCTGACCGGATATTTGTTCCGTGGCAACATCAGCCGCACCTTGAACTTTACTGACAACAGCGGCAATCTCATCTGCTTTTTGTTTCAACACGGCAAGATCATCGCCGAATATTTTTATTGCAATATCGGACTTCACACCCGACACCAATTCATCAACTCGCATTGCAATCGGCTGTGTGATATTGAAATTTACTCCGGGAACGTGCTGTAATTCTTCAACCATTTTTTCTACCAATTCTTCTTTTGTTTTTACGGTTCTCCATTCGGATTTTGGTTTCAATGTTACATAAATATCGCTCAAATTCACTCCCATCGGATCGGTTGCAATATCCGGACGACCGAGACGACCAACAACAAATTCAACTTCAGGAAATTGCATCAATATTTTTTGAACTTTCTTTTCCATCTCAATGGATTCTGAAAGTGAAATACTCGGCATTCGAATAGGCTGAATTAAGATTGCTTCTTCATCCAGCTCAGGAATAAATTCAGTTCCCAATAATGGTATGACAGCTATTGAAATTGCAAAGAGCAGAACCGCAGAAGAAATCACAATCCATTTTCTCTTAAATGCGTTTTCTAATAAACGCGTATAATGTCTTCTCATCCAAACAGTCATTTTTGGTTCAGTATGGTTCTTTTTTTCTTTTAAGAAAATAGAACTCAGTACAGGAATTAATGTCAGCGTAAGTATCAGCGAACCGATCAAAGCTACGACAACGGTTATCGCCATTGGAACAAACATTTTTCCTTCGATTCCTTCAAGAGTAAGAATGGGAAGATAGACCGCAATGATAATAAGAATGCCAAATACGATTGGTCGTCCGACTTCTTTCGCCGCTTCTTCTATGATTTGAATTTTAGTTTTTTTAGGATCTTTGTGAATAAGTTTTCGTTCAAAGTTTTCTACCATCACAACAGATCCATCCACGATCATTCCAAAATCAATCGCGCCGAGACTCATTAGATTTGCAGAAACTTTCAGCCATTCCATCCCGATGAACGCAAACATCATTGAAAGCGGAATTGACGACGCAACAATCAATCCGCCGCGAACATCTCCGAGAAAAATTAACAGAACGGCAATAACAAGAAGACCACCTTCAATAAGATTTGTTTTTACAGTCGTGATCGTCTTATTGACCAAATCTGTTTGATCGTA
>JANONI010000416.1:0-5453 GCA_031420755.1 Bacteroidota bacterium
CAATTCGGTCAATTTCACTGTCGAGTTCTGGTTTTATTGTAGAAGGCGGCGCAACATCTACATTGACGATCTCATACAATATTGCACTTTCATGCGCGCCGTTGAACGGCGATTTCCCTGTAAACATTTCATACAGAAGCACACCAAACGAAAAAATATCCGAACGATGATCGGAATCTTGTCCTTGCACTTGTTCGGGAGACATATAGCCGAGTGTACCGACCGTGCTTCCTAATTTGGTTAATCGCGAACTGCCCGCAAGTTTTGCTAATCCAAAATCCATCACCTGAACAATACCATCTTTGCGGATCATAATATTTTCTGGTTTGATGTCTCGATGGACAATTCCTTTTTCATGAGCAGCAGCAAGTCCTTCGGCAATTTGAATTCCGTAGTCGATCGCTTGTTTTAAACTAAGGGACGATTTCTTTTCCTGAAGTGTCTGACCATCGACAAACTCCATCACGATGAACATCTTTCCATCGTGTTCTTGGATATCAATAATGGAACAAACATTCGGATGGTTTAAAGCTGCCGCTGACTTCGCTTCCTGAATAAACCTTGCTTTATCCTGTTCCGATGCAGCCAAGTGAGCAGGAAGAAATTTGAGCGCAACAAAGCGGTCGAGTTTTGTGTCTTGAGCTTTATAGACCACGCCCATTCCGCCTTCACCGAGTTTGTCGATAATTTTATATTGTGAAATTGTTTGTCCTACTTGTCCGCCGTCTTTTTGGTGGATCATAAATTTACCCTGCCACTAATTTTTGAAATCGTTTATTATTGCGTAAAGGAATCCATGAAGGATCATTCTTCAGATATACCGCAGAAAGTTCCGATGGTATCGATAAAAGCCGCTCAAGCAGATCGACCGCTTTCTCCTGGTCGCCTGTCATCATGTATATCTTTGCAAGATCAATAAGTCGGAATGATCCACGCCATGCTTCCTTTTCAACAGGAAGTAATTCAACACCACGCATTCCGGCGCGAACAGCTTCCTCTTTGCGACCGAGAGCCGCATAGACGATACCAAGAGAACTATACAACCGTTCGTCTTCAGGATTTGATTTTTGTTTCTGTTCCAAGAATACCCTTGCGCTGTCGAAATATTTTTTCGCCGTCGTTTCATTACCGCGCATTCTTTCAAGATATGCACGAAGAAGAGCGCTTGGAGAATAATTAAATTGGTTATTCAATAGTTCTTTGGTCTCAACATTATCCAATGCGTTCTGAGCTGATTGGTAGTTCCCCGCCATCATTTCAATAAAATATGACATAAAATTCAAGATATATTCCACTTCATCAATTTTTCCCAGACGACGGGCTTCATCAAGGATGTCTCTCGCACCATTAATATCTCCTTTCCATAAAAGAAGGTTTTTCATTTTTTCCCAATAGGTCACCGTGACATCCGGAGTGAGTTCAAGTGATTTGGAATAGCTGCGATCCGCCTCTTCATACTCCCGCAACAACGTCTGTGTTTCCCCGAGCTGCCTGATCATATCCGCAGATCGTGGATTGCTCGCGATCGCTTTATTAAACGATTCAACAGCGCCGCTCATATTTCCCTGACGGCGCATCACCGCTGCAATACCGTAATGAATATCTGAATTGCTTGGTCTGTACTTCAGCGCAAGGGAGAATTCATTCAATGCGTTTGTATAATCAAGTTTTGTATGGTAAAAATACCATCCCATCGCCTCGTGCGATTCGGAAAGTTGAGGGGAGAGCTCTACTGCTTTTTCGGCTGCGGAACGGGATTGTTCGACACGACTCTCTGACCGGTCATAGAAGAACCAATACATACCTGCATGTAATTGTGAAAGTTTTGCATAGGCGGCAGCAAACGATGGATCTGTGCGAACTGCCCGGTATAGCAATTTAATAGCAATTTCAAAATCAGATTTTGCGATACTCCGGTTTGAATACTCGAGCGCTTGAAGATAATAATCATACGCTTCAGAATTTTCAGTAAGAGATGTTTCTAGAGATTTTTTTTCTGTTTTTACCAACGCAACATCCATCGCACTTGCTACTCTGCTCGCAATATCGGATTGTAATTTGAACGCGCTTGAAAGAATAGATTCCATAGACTGCGACCACAATTGTGTCCCATCCTCAACTTTGATAAGCGTAGGGTTCACGCGAACATGAGTTTCTTCGCTAATGCTTTCCCAACGAACCGTACCTTGCAAAATATAATTGACACCTAACTCCTCCCCAATTTGTTTAAACGTCTTGGTCGTCTTTTTATATTGAACAGCACTTGAACGAGCTATCACCTTCAGCCCGGACAATCCCGATAATCTGCTCGTCACTTCATCGGTCATTCCATCCACAAAATAATCTTTGTCATTCGGTCCAAGATTCTCAAACGGAAGGACAACGATTATTTTTTTATCACTCTTTCCGGCGAAGTTCGAAAGAATTACATCCTTAAAAAAGAAAAGAGCGATAATAAGAATTGCCGCACTTCCAACAGCAATCAAATATTTTTTTGACAGCCAATTTGATTTCGGCTGCTCCATCACCGGTGCAGGAATATTTGATCTGCTTTGTTCCGGTCGTTGAATCTTCTGAGATGCCAGCGAAACACGAGTGGAATCTTTTTTCGACCGCCGCAAATCAACCACCATCTCCTGAATCGACTGATAACGATTCTCCGGATCTTTTTCCAATGCTTTATCCAGCGTGTGAACAATCTCCGGATTAATTTCAGGAAGATATTTTTGGATCGGAACCGGGTCTTCATTCACTATCGAATAAACCATCGCTGCTTCATGTTCGCCACGAAATGGTAAACGACCAGTGAGCATTTCAAAAAAAAGAACGGCAAAAGCAAAAATATCGCTTCGTGAATCTACTTCGCCACCTTGAATCTGTTCCGGAGCCATATATCCAAGCGTTCCGACAGTACTTGATGTTCGCGTAAGTTTGAGTGAACCTTTTAACTTCGCCAATCCAAAGTCCATCACTTTCGCCTGACCTTTGGAATTGATGATGATGTTGTCGGCTTTAATATCTCGATGGACAATCCCTTTGCTATGCGCTTCGTGCAATGCTTCGCCGATTTGGATACCGTATTTTATAGCGTCATCCATTTTCATCGGACCGGATTCTAATTTTGTACGGATCGTTGCGCCGTCAACATATTCCATTGCGATGTACGGCTGTTCTCCGCTGTCATTGATCTCGTAGATCACGCAAATGTTCGGCTGATTGATTGCAGCAGCGGCTTGTGCTTCCTGCAAAAACCGATCACGCTCAACTCCGCCTTTAGAAATATGCGGCGGGAGAAATTTCAGTGCGACTTCGCGGTTCAGTTTGGTATCGAGGGCTTTATAGACAACGCCCATACCGCCCTCTCCGAGTTTTTCTAGAATTGTGTAATGAGATATTGTTTGACCAATCATTCTTTATCCTTTTTTAAATTGTACCAAAACATTCTCATGGAGATTGGTGGCAGTTGATATGTTTCAAACGCTCTGGTAAAGGCAAAATATTTTCCATCCTTGGATACATCCATATCAGTGACTGTTAACGGCGCAGTGAATATTTTTTTACTTTTTGTACTAATGCCGCCATCCCGCGTAAATGATACTTGGACGTGAATGACGGAACCGCTCTTATCAATGTAGAATAGTTCGTTTGAGGTGGAACCCCATCGCGGATTGAATGCCCCATGTTCCGACAGTTTCCATGATTGCCCGCTGCTTTTCCCGAACGAGGTGACATACAGTTCATAATCCCCGCTTTCATTTGACAAATACGAAACCCATTTACCATCGGGCGAAAAGCGAGCATTGGTTTCATCGAATTGTGTATTGATGATGGGAACCAATTCTGCTTTCGTATTATAATCGAACCACACAATATCGGAATTGTTCAATCCGATATTAACCTTTCTCATCAATATATACTTTCCGTTCTTGGACCAATCCTGAGTTTGCAGAAGTTCGGTTGAAGGAAAAATCAATTTCCCTTCTGCCATTCTGTTTGTCATGATTTCGTAGATCCCTCGTTTTCCGAAGCACCAATACACAATCACTGAACCATCGGGAGACCACACTGGTCGAAATTCCCCCTCCTTGCTGTTGGTCAACCTTGTTTTCCCGCCGGTTCGTTTGTCATAGATCCAAATATTGTTTTTCCTCGATTTAAGATCGTATAACCATACCGCAAGTTTATTTCCATCGGGAGAGAATTGAAGATCCTGCTGTTCATCTGCACCGCCCAATATCCGATTCACTGTGCCGTCTCTCGAGTATATCATAATCGGCGCTCCCGTTGAAAGAGTGCCTGATTGCGTAAGAAGGATTCCGTTGTTCGAAACGGAGAACATTGCCAGGTTCCATGATATATCATTGATGACATTATTGTCAAGAATGAATGGCTCCCCGGCAAGCGTAAGATTTTCCGGATCGAATGATTGAGCCATCAATGTCCTATCCTGTATGAAAATAATGTGCCCATTTGCATACATGGCGTTTGATGACGACCTGAGAATCATTTTCTTAGTGGTGCCGTCCAGCGAACCGGCAAAGATTGCATCTCCTTCCGCCTCTCCCGTTTCGCTGATCGTTCGGATCAAATACAGAAAATGTTTCCCATCAGGAAGAAAGAACGGCCAACGATGCGAGCCTTCGTTTCGTGTTGAATCACGAACGGTGATCGGCTTCGGTTCGCCTCCGTTAGCTGATACCACATAGATCGAAGCTTGATAATTGGGAGTAAAAATAATCTCATCATTGGAATTCCAGCTTCCACCGCGGGAATTCGTCACAACACAGATTGTCACCGGCGGACTCCCGGTAAGATCTGTTTTCCTTAATTTGAAATTATTAAAGAAACCGATACTTTTTCCATCAGGCGACCAAAATGGATGAATCGATCCTTCTGTTTTCGGAAGCCGGGTGATCTTTCCGGTTTCCAATGCGAATACAAGAATTTGGCGGTTGGAAGCATCCAAAAAAGCGAAATGTTTGCCATCCGGAGAAAGAAGCGGCGGCGAACCTCCCCCAAACAGTAAAGGCTTAATACTGTCGGAAAGAATAATTGAAGACTGAATCGACGTACTGATCACATTCTTCTCTGTCGGAGAAAAAATGACCACCCCAAGTACAACGATCAGCAGAATGATTGAAATAGACCATGGAACATATTTTATAAAATTCTTTTGAGATATTCGCTCTGACGATTGCATAGATACGTTCATTGACGGCCTTGAAGAAAAACTTTTGCTCATTCTGGTTCTACTCGATGTTCGTTTGAATCTATTCAAATCAATCGCCACTTGTTTGATGGACTGCATTCGTTCGTTCGGGTCTTTCTCCATACATTCAAGAACAATTCGGTCAATTTCACTGTCGAGTTCTGGTTTTATTGTAGAAGGCGGCGCAACATCTACATTGACGATCTCATACAATATTGCACTTTCATGCGCGCCGTTGAACGGC
>JANONI010000417.1:0-3888 GCA_031420755.1 Bacteroidota bacterium
GTGAAAAATGGATTCAGCAAAGAATGACCGGGCAAGAAACCAGAAATAAGTTGACTGACTATTGGAAAGATTCCGGAATAAAAGAAAAGGATGAATTCGCTTGGCTCACAAATATTATTCATCACGAATGGACGGGCTTGACCGTAAAGAAACATAAAGATTTGAAGGGATTGAAGTCGCAAAATTTACGAGACCACATGTCGGAAGCTGAATTGATCTTTACGGCATTGGCTGAACTTTCTACACGGCAAATTGCAGAAACGGAACACGCTAAAGGATTGGAAGAAAATGCAACAGCGGGCAAAAAAGGCGGTGCTGTTGCTAAAAATGCGCGGAGAGAGTTAGAAGCAAAAACCGGAAAAAATGTTGTAACAGGTGAAAATTTTTTATCACCTTCAAAAAAGAAAAATCTTAAATAAATATCCTCGTCGCTGCACTTCACGATCTCGCAGCATCACTTCGCTTCCGCGTGATGTTTCACCACTCTCGCCTGCGTGTGGAAAATAACTTCCTCGGCAATGTTCGTCGTCAAATCCGCAACGCGCTCTAAGTTGCGGCTGAGGCGAAGTAAATGCAAACCGCCTTCAACCGTCCGTAGATCTTGCTTAATCAATTTAATGACCTGGTGATTCATTGCGCGATTGAGAGCATCAATGTGATCATCACTTTCAAGCACACTCCGCGCAAGCTGCGGATTTAAATGAATGAAACTATCGAGTGCCTGCTGGAACATTTCTTTCGCAATTACCGCCATGTTTGGAATTTCAAGTAGCGGTTCATCCTGCGGTGTTTCAATCAGCCCGAGTGCGGATTCTGCAATATTCACCGCGTGATCGCCAATGCGCTCCAGATCGTTGTTGATTTTTTGAATGGCTAAAATCAATCGAAGATCGCTCGCCACCGGCTGTTGAAGTGCAAGAATATCCACCACACTGTTGTCAATCTCAATCTCGAATTGATTGATTTTTCCATCCGATGCGATCACTTTAGACGCAAGGACAGGATTGTTTTTCATCACTGCATCAAGCGCATCGATCAAATTCTGTTCGACCGCGCTTCCCATTTTAATAACAGTTAATTTTAATTGTTCAAGATTGCGTTGAAAATGCCGTTCCATAATTTTTCCTCAAATAAAATTCAAAATAACTAACGCGGAGACGCTAAGGCGCAGAGAAAATATTTAATGAATTCTCCGCGTCTCAGCGTTTGTTCGTTACTACCCGAATCGTCCCGTAATATAATCTTCCGTCTGCTTTTTTGCCGGCATGGTAAATATTTTTTTCGTTTCGTCAAATTCAATCAGTTCTCCCATGTAAAAGAATCCGGTGTAATCGCTCACGCGCGCGGCTTGCTGCATGTTGTGAGTAACAATAACAATAGTATATGAATTTTTCAACTCATAGATCAGTTCTTCAATCTTCGCCGTTGCAATCGGATCGAGCGCGCTTGCCGGTTCATCCATCAATAATACTTCGGGATTGACAGCAAGTGCGCGGGCGATACACAGCCGTTGCTGCTGACCGCCGGAAATGGACAATCCGCTTTTTGCAAGATCGTCCTTCACTTCATCCCACAGTGCGGCGCGTTTCAATGAACGTTCTACGATCTCATCCAATTTTTTTCTGTCGTTTATTCCGTTAATGCGGGGACCGTACGCAACATTTTCAAAGATCGATTTCGGAAAGGGATTCGACTTTTGAAAAATCATTCCGACTTTTTTTCGCAGTTCCACCGCATCCACTTGTTTGTCGTAGATGTTTACGCCGTCCAGTAGAACGCTTCCTTCTGTGCGAGAATTTTCGATCAGATCGTTCATTCTGTTCAACGCTCGAAGATATGTCGATTTTCCGCATCCTGAAGGACCGATTAACGCTGTTACGCGATGAGTGAACATATCAAGATTCACATCGTTGATCGCCTGTTTTTTTCCGTAATAGATATTAAGATGTTCGGTCTTTATCCGCACATCGGTCGGCTGTATTGTTTGATCTGAGTTTGAATACATATTTTTTAATTTGTGGGCACCTCTAAAAACTTAATTTTGGGACTACGAACTGAACCGTTCGCTTAAAGCGAACGGTTCAGTGTCGCGAAAGAGAATTCATCAATAATAGGTTTTTAGAACCGCCCTTGTGTAATCAGTGGCAATCAGTACTATTACAGTATTATTCGTTTTCGTAATCGATACCGCAAAAAGATCGCAGAAAAATTCAATGCAAATGTCAGGATCAGTAAGACCAGCGTTGTTGCATATTGAATTCCTCGTGTCGCTTCAACATCGGGCGATTGTGTCGCCATAATATAGATGTGATACCCCAATTCCATGAATTGATCTGAAAGTGCCGACGGAAGATGCGGAAGAAAATATGCCGCGCCGGTGAACAGAATCGGCGCAACTTCTCCTGCGCCGCGGCTCACTGCAAGGATTGCTCCGGTCAATATTCCGGTAATGGAATTTGGTATCACTACTTTTCTGATCGTCTGCCATTTTGTTGCGCCAAGCGCAAGCGATGCCTCGCGCAATTCTCTCGGTACGGTTTTGATCGCTTCTTCAACGGAAACGATCACCACCGGAAGCGTCAATAACGCCATTGTTAAACTTGCCCAGAGTATATTCGGCTGCCCCCAGTGCAGTTGTCCATCATTATACAAAACTCCGTCAACGCTTGTTCCGACAAACTGAATAAAGAAACCGAGACCGAACAATCCGAACACGATCGCGGGAACCCCGGCAAGCGTGTTCACTGCAAATCGTATCATCCGCGCAAAGATCGATTTTTGACTTGCATACTCGCTCAGATAAATTGCGGTAAATGTTCCAATGGGAACACCGGCGATGGACATGATAACTACAAGCATGAATGTTCCAACGATGGCGGGAAAAATTCCTCCCTTGGTCATCCCCTCTTCCGGTGAACCAAGTAAAAAATCTATTGTCAGACTCGACCAGCCGCCGGCAACAATATTGGTTACTACGATTACAACGGCTGCAATAATACTGAACGCAAAGAATCCCGTCGTTCCATACACCAATCCGCCGAAAAGTTTTTTCTTGTTCATCAATTTCCCCGAAATTTTTTCATCAAACGCTGCCGCACAAATATTTCAGCGATCGCGTTGAGCGCAAAGGTGAACAGAAAAAGAATTGAACCGATGAGAAACAATACGTTATAATGCGTTTCGCCGAACACCACTTCCGCCATCTCCGCACCGATCGTTGCAGACATTGTGCGCACCGGTTCAAATGGAGTGAACGACATCAGCGCGGCGTTTCCTGTTGCCATCATCACAATCATTGTTTCACCAAATGCGCGCCCGATACCAAGCAATATTGCGGCAAATATTCCGGGTGTGGCTGCCGGAAGAATTACCTTCAATGCGGTTTGCCATTTTGTTGCACCAAGAGCCAGACTCGCTTCGGTGAGAGATTTTGGAATTGCAGAAATTGCATCTTCGGAAATCGTATAAATAATCGGAATGACTGCGAGCGAAAGCGCAACGCCGCCGACAAACGCATTCAACCGATATTCAAGCCCGAACAAATCTTGAACAAATGTTGCAAGAACCACCAGCGCAAAGAAGCCGATAACGACGGAAGGAAATCCTGCAAGCATCTCAATTGTAGGTTTTAAAACTTCTTTAGCCCACTTCGGTGCAAATGCCGCTGTGAACAATGCTGCAAGAATTGCAGTTGGTGCGGCAAGTGCTGCTGCAATAAGAGATACTTTTAAACTTCCGACGATCAGTGGAAGCAATCCGTATTTTGGTTTGCTTGAGATCGGCTGCCAGCGTTCGCCGGCAAGATTTTTTATGGATGCTCCTTCATCTTCAACAACTTTCGATTTTTCTTTTTCTTCTGATGCTTTTTCCGCATCACTCAACACAATC
>JANONI010000418.1:0-3844 GCA_031420755.1 Bacteroidota bacterium
ATGCGATTTTCCAATTTGATGATGCTGTAGCCATGGTCAGTCTTAACCGGCTGAGAAATTTCGCCAACCTGTAGCGAGTAAGCCGTTTCCTCGAACGCAGGATCCATATCCCCCCACGTAAATGATCCAAGATATCCACCGTTATTTTGGAGAATTGAATCTGTAAATACTTGTTTCGCCAACTCATCAAAACCGACACCTATCTTTAACAATTGATGTAAATTATTTACTTCCTCTTCTGTTCGCGCGTATAAATGACGCGCTTCGAGTTGTTCGTTGGCGCGTTGAAATGCCTGCCGCAATTCAAAATCATTAACGCTGATTTTTGCAAAAATTTCTTGATCTTTAAGGTATGCCAACGTCGTTTGCTTCTTAGCCCACTCAACATCGTTCACAAAGTTGCTATTCTGCAATACATCTGTTTGATCATCAAAATGCAGTAGCAATTCTTCATTTATCATATTGGTAAGAATGGCTTGGCGCACAATCAAATTATCCTTGTTTCCTGTCGAAGCGATGTAATCGGAATACCTTCGGAAAAAATTTTCAAACAGAATAGAAATATTGCCAACGTTCGCAATAACAACATTGTTCGAATGATCTCCTGAACTGCCATCATGAATTCCTTCCCCTGCCCGTGTATTGTTAATACACAGTCCCATCACTAAATAAAACAGAGATACTATCAGCAAATTTTTCTTCATTGTGTAGGTAATGATTATTTAGTTTGAGATAACGTGCTTGTTAAAACTGCACCGGACTTCGGTTGCATGACAATATCAAAAAACTGGCCGCGCAAAGAAAACTTTTTGCCGGTAAGCATTTCTGCAACAGTATTACTATTTCCAACTACTTTCTTAGAAAGTTGTAGTGTTTGAATTTCGGTTGAATTATTAATACACACAATAAGACGAACGCCATGCACTTCACGTACATACACAATAACATCTTTTCTATCATCTGCTGTTACAAATTTCATGGAACCTAACGCAAGCGCAGGAGTATTTTTTCTCAACAAAACAAGTTTCTGATAATATTCAAATAACTCTTTTTTAAAGAAAACTGAATCAGCGGGACGGACTTCGTTAAATGGGTGTGACGTTTCGGGTTCAAATACCATATCATTCCACACCATCGGTTTACGTTCATCAGGATCATCGCCGCCCCACATGCCCGATTCACTTCCATAATAAATAGAAGGGGCGCCGGGAGTGGTAAATTGAAAAAGAAGAACCAATTTCTGAACACGAATTTCTTCCTCTGTTGGTTTTCGAACATGATAATTCTTATTGTCTCCGGCGCTCGCTTGATGATCATACCATCGATCAGGATTCACAATGATGGAAGGCAGGCGATCTGTGTCGTGACTGTCAAGCATATTCATTTGTACTTGCGTTATATCTGCGGGAAACTGAGTTACTAATGCTGTAACCCGCTTAGCAAACAGTGAACTTGAAATTTTATTTTTGTTATCGGTAAAGTAATTTAGTATCGGAACAGTTAAGCGATAATTCATTACCGCGTCAAATACATCGCCATTTTTTATCCAATCAGACGGATCGTACATTTTGTTGCTCTGCCAATCTTCCCACCATACTTCACCGACGAGATATGATTTGGGGTTTATTTCTCTCGTCCATCGGCGAAACTCTTTCCAAAAATTGATGTTCACCATATTTGCCACATCTAATCTCCATCCATCAATTCCATCTTCCGGATTTCCATCATTGTTTGGATCCATCCACCGACGCACAACTGCGTGAATATGATCTTTTACTGCTTGAGAAAATTCATTGTTGTCTTCACGTAATTCCGGCAATTCTTTCACACCGTACCAACCTTCGTACTGAAATTCATTTTCTGTTGTCGTTGAATCATCAAATTGGTGAATGGTGAACCAATTCACATACGCAGACTTCGTCCCATTCTTCTGAACATCACGAAACGCCCAGAATGTCATTCCAACATGATTAAAGACCCCGTCAATAATAATCTTGATGTTTCTTTTATGACATTCTTTAATGAGTGTTAAGAAAAGAGAATCTGCCGATGTCCACTTCCATGTTGAAGGGTCAATTGGATTTTCTTGAGACCAAATTTTTTTGTCGAGTTCAGGATTTGGTCCAAAATTATTATCTACGTGATGATACATTGTTGCATCATATTTATGAAGGGAAGGAGATTCAAATATGGGATTAAGATACAGAGCAGTAACACCGAGTGAAACTATATAATCTAGTTTGTCAACAATTCCTTGAATATCTCCGCCATAACGTCTCAATTGTGCATTGTAATAAAACCCTTTTCCATTCTGTTGTTCCCATGGTTGAAGTTTATACCAATCACTAGCCCACGGTGAAATACTCCAGCTTGATATTGAATCGTGAGGCCATGATCCTTGCATATCTTGAATTTTCGGATCATTTGAATTATCAGCATTATAAAATCGCTCAGGAAATATTTGATACCAAATTGCTTCACGTGCCCAAATTGGCGTATCAAATTTTGTTTGCCCAAGAAGTGAACCAATAATTAAAGCGCTGTATAAGATATATTTGGCAATATAGCTTTTCATAAAGACCTAATTATTTTAGAATTGGTAAATAATTTATTGTTAACCGAACTCATGATACAAACGTTTATTTTTCGATGCTGCAACAGATTCATAACAAATCAAATTTGGGGTTCAGATGAATACAGTGGAAAATTATGTTCTAATTTTGGTTTATCTAACTGTTGACCACCGCACGATTTTCGCACAATAAGTTTTGGCAATATTGTTGTAAGCGTTGGAGGAACGTTTGGGTTTTTGAGACGTTCAATCAATTTTTCAATAGCCATAATTCCCATATCAAACATCGGCTGACGCATAGTGGTCAACCCAAAATGGTTAGCAAGTTCGATATCATCGAAACTGACAATAGCAATATCTTCTGGAACACGAATACTTTTTTCCGCCAACGCATCCATCACGCCAATCGCCTGAATATCGCTTGAAACAAAAAATGCGGATGGCAATTTTATTTTTTGAGAAAGGATTTCCTTCATTGAATAGTACCCTGCATCTCTATTAAATCCGTCTTGCTTTCCGCTCATGCTCGACACAACAATGTCATTGCGCACTGACAAATTTTTTTGTTGCAGAGTTTCCTTAAAACTCATCAACCGTTCTTTTGCAGGTACGCTGGAGATATTAGCGTTGATCATGCCAATATCGGAATGACCGAGAGAAAGTAGATACTCAGTTGCTGTTCTTGCGCCTTCAACATTGTTTACTCGTATAGAATCGAATGACGGATGAAAGGTGTCAACAAGAATAAGTGGAATATCTTTTTGGATAAATTCATCGGCAAAACGTTGTGGCAAACCTAGTGAAAATAATAGAATGCCATCTACTCTTCCTTTTCTCATCGACCGTGCAAAATATTCATCCAATTGCTCTTGCGAATTTGTTCCATGGATAATAAGATCATATCCAATTGAGATCAGTGACTCTTGAACGCCTTGAAGTATTTGGATGAAAAAATAGTTGGTGAAGAATGGTATTATTGCAGAAAACGTATTGGTCCTTTTCCGTGCAAGTGCCTGTGCAAAAGCGTGAGGCTGATAGTTTAATCGTTTTGCAACACGAACTACTCGTTCGCGAGTTTCGATCGTTACCTTCGGACTGTCATTGAAAACTCGAGAGACTGTGCCAATCCCAACTTTTGCTTCTCTGGCTATGTCGTAGATAGTTACAGCCAATGTGGCTCCTTTTATGATAAATTCTATGGAAGGGCTTTCAAAGTTAGACGATTAATAGTTAATTGTCAAGGGGCAGAGAATTTTCTTTTCCCAAAAAATA
>JANONI010000419.1:0-5797 GCA_031420755.1 Bacteroidota bacterium
CAATCCGGCAGTAATCCTGCCTCCGGTGATACGAGCATTATAGAATCAAATGGAAGTGTAAAAGGAACTCAGTATAACATTTCATTTTCTTCTGGAAGCATTGTTCGTATTGATTTTGATGAATTGCAATTTCAAACAGGAGTAATCCCTTCAATCTTCTTTACAAAAAATATTGACGGTATTACTGGAAGCTCCTACTATTCACGCTCTCTGTTAATTAAGTCGGAATATCAAAAATATGCTCTTGATATTACATTTCCATTTGTTGTATCGTATGCGCCAACGGAATGGTGCATGTTTTATTCTGGTATGAATGTAAATTATTCCTTTGATAAGTCTGATAGAAAAGATAAGGTGTTACCTTTAACTCGATATTTTTCATCTGCCAATAATTCTTCAAGCAATTATCTTGAATCAGGCAGTAATTCAACATCCACGAACTATACTTCATTTTCGAGATTTTTTTTAAATATGCAGATTCAACATCGTTCAGGGTTTAAAGTTCAAATCTCTTTTAAAGATGATATAACAAGATTTCGCGAACACGGAATCTCAATGATGTATTTTTTCTAAACTATGGAAATATTCATTCAAGAAATACCAATTGTAGCGACAAAACCTTCCGAAGGTTTCAAACCTTCGGAAGGTTTTACACACATTCGTAAACCCGAATGGTTGAAAGCGCGCGTTCCCGGCGGTGAAAATTATTCCCGGCTTCGTAATTTGATCGATGAACGAAAACTTCATACCGTCTGTGAAGAAGCTCGCTGCCCGAATATGGGTGAGTGTTGGAATTCCGGAACTGCAACATTTATGATCCTTGGCGACACGTGCACTCGCAGTTGTGGATTTTGTAATGTAAAAACCGGAAAAATGCATGTTGTTGATGAAGACGAACCACGACGAGTTGCGGAAGCGGTAGCGTTGATGAAACTTCGTCACGCGGTGGTTACTTCGGTCAATCGTGATGAATTGTTTGATGGCGGCGCGCATATTTTTGCAAACACATTAACTGAAATTCGCAGCAGACTTCCATTATGCAAAGTTGAAGTATTGATTCCTGATTTTATGGGAAGTGAAGAAGCGTTGACTATTGTCCTGAATGCGCAGCCAGATATTCTCAATCATAATATCGAAACTGTTCCTCGTTTGTACAGAACAGTTCGCCCACAAGCGCAGTATCATCGTTCGCTTGAAGTTCTTGAACGGGCAAAGAGCCGCGGATTTAACACTAAGACAGGAATAATGCTGGGACTTGGTGAAACTTTGGAAGAAGTTATTGAAGTAATGGCTGACTTGCGTGCTGTTGATTGCGATATATTTACCATCGGACAATATTTACAACCGACAAAAAATCATTTACCGGTGGAACGATATGTCCATCCTGATGAATTCAAAATGTTAAAAGAAAAAGGAATGGAAATGGGATTCAGACATGTTGAGTCTGGTCCGTTGGTCAGAAGTTCATATCATGCAGCTGACCAAATTTAAGTAAGAAATATTTTATGCACTAATGAAAAAAAACCAAACAATGAAAGAAGAAAAAAAGAAAAGTACACAGACCCCTTGGGCAGATCTAAAACTTTCCAACGAAAAACTGATCAAGATCTATCGTGATATGTTGCTCATCCGAAGATTTGAAGAACGAGCCGCGCAGGAATATGGAAAAGGAAAAATCGGCGGATTCTGTCATCTCTATATCGGGCAAGAAGCAACCGGCGTTGGCGCAATTGCTCCATTGCGTGAAGATGATTTTATTTATACAGCGTATCGCGATCATGGGCAAGCAATTGCACGAGGAATGAGTGCAAAGGGTTGTATGGCAGAATTATTCGGAAAAGTGACCGGTGTTTCAAAAGGAATCGGCGGCTCGATGCACTTCTATGATCTCTCAAAAGGATTTATGGGTGGATGGGGAATTGTTGGCGGACATCCGCCGCTTGCTACCGGAACTGCATTCGCGACAAAATATCAAGGAAGAGATTCCGTGACGATCTGTTTCATGGGTGAAGCATCTACCAATCAGGGTGTGTTTCATGAAGTATTGAACATGGCAATGTTGTGGAAACTTCCCATAATTTTTATTTGTGAGAACAACGGATATGGAATGGGAACAGCGATCTCTCGTGCAATGGCGGGTGAACACTTGTTTGAAAAAGCTGCGGGATATGAAATGGCGCGCGGTGCTGTTAATGGATTGGATGTAATTGAAATGTATCGTGAAATGACAGTCGCAATTGATCGTGCACGGAAAGAATCATTACCAACATTTCTTGAAGCTCGAACATACCGGTATCGTGGTCATTCAATGTCCGATCCCGGACAATATCGAACGAAAGAAGAGATCGAGGAATATAAGTTGAGAGATCCGATTGAAACATTTGGAAGAGATCTGAAACAATGGAATATTCTTTCGGATGCTGCAATTGAAAAATTGGAAGAAGAGATTAAAGCAGAAATTCAAGAAGCTGTTGAATTTGCGGATGCAAGCCCTCAGCCTCCGATTAATGTTCTCTATGATAATGTTTATGCATAATTGAATTCAGGTGTAGTCCACCTTAAAGGTGGGCTACACCTAACAAAATTGAATAAAGGAAAATACATAAATGGCAATTTTACAAATTCGTGAAGCAATCAATCAAGCAATAGACGAAGAAATGGAACGCGACTCCGGTGTTTTTATTATGGGTGAAGAAGTCGCTCAATACAACGGTGCTTATAAAGTAACACAAGGACTCTGGAAAAAATACGGCGACAAGCGTGTCATCGATACTCCAATTACCGAAGCAGGATTTGCCGGAATTGGAATCGGTGCTGCAATGACAGGAATCGGAGTTCGTCCAATCGTTGAAATGATGACATGGAATTTTGCGATCCTCGCATTCGACCAAATTATCAATCACGCTGCAAAGGCGCGCTATATGTCTGCAGGACAATTCAAAGTTCCGATCGTATTCCGCGGTCCGAATGGTCCGGCGCATATGCTCGGTGCGCAACATTCACAGGCACTTGAATCAATGATGGCGCACGTTCCCGGATTGATCGTGATGACTCCATCAACTCCGTATGATGCGAAAGGAATGTTAAAGTCAGCAATTCGTGATGATAATCCTGTCATCTTCATGGAAAGCGAAATGATGTACGGACAAAAAGGAGAAGTTCCCGAAGAAGAATATCTCATTCCGATTGGTAAAGGAGATATCAAACGGGAAGGAACCGATGTAACGATCATTGCGTGGACGAAGATGGTTGCAGTGGCATTGAAAGCGGCTGAAGAATTACAGAAAGAAGGAATCAATGCAGAAGTTCTTGATCCACGTACACTTCGTCCGTTAGATGAAGAACTGATTATTGAATCGGTGAAAAAGACAAATCGTTGCGTTATCGTTGAAGATTCCTGGCCCTTCGCCAGCGTCGGAACAGAAATTGCACATCGCATTCATACCATTGCATTCGACTATCTTGATGCACCGGTGGAAAAAATAAACAGTGCTGATATTCCAATGCCGTATGCTGAGAATCTTGAACATGAAGCATTGCCGAATTCGGAAAAAGTAATTGCCGCAGTAAAGAAAGTATTATATCGTTAACAACCGAAAACTTGCCAAGTCTTTTAGACTTGGCAAGTTTAATCTTACACAGGAAAAAAATATGGCAACAAAAATGTTAATGCCGAAGTTAAGTGACACGATGGATGAAGGTGTTATTTTAAAATGGCGCAAAAAAGAAGGCGATTCCATTAAACAAGGTGATATTCTTGCCGATATCCAGTCCGATAAAGCGGATATGGAACAGGAAGCGTATGATTCCGGAATTATTTTAAAATTATTTGCAAAGGAAGGTGAAGGGGTAAAAGTTGGTGCTCCATTAGTTATTATTGGAAAAGCAGGAGAAGATATTTCTGCACTGCTTATTGATTCTGCGCCAACACCTTCTGCACCAGTTGCGCCACCGCAAGTAACAGTATCAGCGCAACCTGCACGCGTTGCAGTAAATACTGATTCGCGCTTAAAAGCATCTCCGCTTGCAAAAAAAATTGCACAGGAAAATAATATTGATCTGAAATCGCTTATCGGTTCCGGTCCACAAGGAAGAATTGTAAAAGCGGATGTTCAATCGATGGTCGGCAAATCATCTTCGATGCCGCGTAAAATTCTCGCACCGCTAGTGACAAAAGAGATTCCGCTGTCTATGATGCGTAAGACAATTGCAAAACGTTTGGTAGAAAGCAAAACAACGATTCCACATTTCTATCTTACAGTGGAAATGAATATGAAACGGGCGATTGATTTCCGTACGTCGCTGAATGAGATCACCGGAACCAAGATCAGTTACAATGACATCGTCATGAAAGCGGTTGCTCTTGCACTTCGTGAAAATCCGAAAGCGAACAGTTCGTTTATGGGTGATAAGATTATTCACCATGGTAGAATTGATGTGAGTGTTGCAGTTGCAGTTGATGAAGGATTGATTACACCTGTCATTCGCAATACCGATCAAAAGACGTTATCAGAAATTTCTGTTGAGACAAAAGAACTAGCAAAGCGAGCGCGTGAAAACAAATTAAAACCGGAAGAGTTTACAAACGGTACATTCACCGTCAGCAATCTTGGAATGTACGATATTGAAAATTTTGCCGCAATCATCAATCCACCAGAAGGAGCAATTCTTGCGGTTGGCGCAATCGTTGAAAAGCCGGTGGTCGAAAACGGACAGATCGTTGTCGGTCATACGATGAAAGTAACAATGTCGTGCGATCATCGTGTTGTTGACGGCGCGATTGGCGCGCAGTTCCTGCAATCGTTCAAAAGGATTATTGAAAATCCGTTGATGCTGGTGTTGTAGTTAAATTCTTTAGTTGAACCTTAAAAAGTCTTCAGCAGCACAACCTTGTCAAGGTTATGAAACAAATTTTATCTAACCTTGACAAGGTTTCTTGCTTTTTAAGGGACGACTCTTTAGTATTTGTTGTCTCAGAGAGATGTCCGTTTGTTTAGGCATCTCTTTTTGTTTTACCTTGTTCCCAACGTCCTATGTTGTAACGCCGACCTCCGGTCGGCGGAGTTAATGATTTCATTAATTTTTCGTTTAATAGCACCGACCGACCTACGGCTCGTAGAGAGGTCGGAGATACACTTTTGACACAAACTCAAATCCGTTGGGATTGGGATCATACTGTAAATGTGTGAAAAATAGTTTTGCATACGTAACTTCAAATGAAGACAATATTGTCCGAATAATTTCAGCAACAGGGTAAAAATGCAAGAATATTATATTGATATTCGTATTGGTCTTGCCTATCTTCCTTCAAGATTCTTAATAATTTTTTCAACAAAAAGAGCAAATATCGAAATAAACTAAAAAAATAATTACGCGCAGTTTTCTGCGTTGTTCTTTTTCGAAAACTGGTAATTTTCAAATGACCAAGAATAGGCAAGGAGGCTGCGTCCAGCAATGGACGCGCTTTCTTATGTCTTTGGCCATGGGTATACCAGTACCCCGAAAAAGGATGTAACGGAAGTTGCGTCCTTTTTGTTTTTAAACCGTTTTCACAAACGGAGTAAAGAGAAGATAAAACCATTCAAAAAAGTTTCCAATTTTAGTTCATATTTCAACAATAATTTTTACGTCGTAATTTAAATACACATCACTTTACAAGAAAAGAGGTTCGCTATGAGAGGTTTATTGGTGAGAGTAGCTATAGATTCAACAACAAAATACGGTGGATGGAATGCGCCATATCAATACATTCAGAAACAACACCGGTTTGCTTATGTGCCAATTTTAGAAGACCGTC
>JANONI010000420.1:0-1907 GCA_031420755.1 Bacteroidota bacterium
AATGACGAGGAATGAAAGCGCTGCAAATAAAACGAAACCTATTCCCAAAAAAGTGAATGTTGCAATGACAATATTTGTCGTTCGATGCCTTCCTGCTGCAATTTTTAAGTCATTCATTTTTACTTTAACAACAATAAAACCCTCAACAATTTGTGGATCATTATGACATGTATAACACACCGGCTTATTATTTAGCGGTTCTGAAATATAAAGGTATAATTCATCGCCAACTTTTTGTGATAAATATTTTCCGGTCTGGTGATCAGACATAGATTTCAATTGTTCCAATGGAAAAACATCATACTCTTTATTTTTTTGAGCATGTAAACTTACCGTTCCATCTTTTTTAAGAATCAATACATCTTTTATCTCCTGCGTTCTTGTTGCATTCCGTAATACATTTGGTAATTTATCATGCTTACCTTCCACCATTAAATGGTCAAGAATTGCTTTTACAACACTTGCCACGCTCTCTGCCCTTGCAAATGCTTGACGCTCGAGCATTTCATATCCCGTTCTGCTTGCAAAATACACAAAGAGAATTCCTGTAAAAAAAATAACTCCAAAAAGCGCTATTGCAATTTTTTTTCTAAGCGTATTTACACGATCCAGCAAAAACATTATTGCCTCCGTGATAAGACTATGATTGATTCAAGAGTATTGGGCATCGTAACACTATTATCAATCAAAAACTGTTTTTCAATAATTTTTATCGTAAACCGGTTTTGCGTAATATGTTCGCGAAAGAAAATATTTTCAATGATATTAATTCTATCTGCTGAAGATATTTTTTGACGAACCGGATTATACACATACAAATCCACAATCATATTTGGATTTTTCTTCATTGCTTCGCATAGTTTTTTTAATGCTGCGTTTTCATTGAGAACTTTAGCAAATTGAATTGAACCAATGACAACAATTTTCTTTAACGGATACGGTAATGTTGGATCATCATCTTCTTTTTCTACTGGGTTTGATCCATATATCACCTCGTCTCCATCAGTAACTCCTCCGCTATCTGTATCGGCAATGGTAGGATTTGTATTGAATGTAAATATTTCCTTGTCATCATTTAATGAATCAGAGTCCGTATCTTTTTGGATTGGATTCGTTTTGTATAAAAGAACTTCGTCACCATCGCTTACACCATCTCCATCGCTATCCTTATTTAGTGGATCTGTTTTATAACGAAACACTTCCAATCCATCCGACAAGCCATCACCGTCAGTATCTGATACAAGCGAATCAGTTCCATATTTATTTTTTTCCTCGTCATCGGTCAAGCCATCATCATCGGTATCAACTCCATTTTGAGTTTCCATTGCAGGAAGAGGCGGCGGAATAAAGTACGTGGGTTCGGTTTCGACAGCAGTTTTCATCGAAGAAAAAGCGGACGTAGCAACGGAAAGGGAAAAAGATATTCCCGATGATAGTTGTGAACGTTCATACAACATTTGCACGCCCCCCGCAAACTGCATGTTGTCAATCAAATTCCATTTCACACCAACCATGCTTTTCAATCCTGAAGAACGTAGCGAATAGTCGTTATGGGATACTTCGGCAAGCAGAAGAATGTTCTCGGTTGCAGAAAAAGACATCCCTATCCCTAAAAAAATATTTTCCACAGAAGAATTATCTTCCTTACCCCGCAACTTATATCCCGTCACTCAATATAAATAATAATACCCGATTATTTCAGAACTAATAAGAAACGACGGTAAAATTATATATCCATTGTTGGTATTGTTCTGCAAGGTGTCGAGGCTTTCAAATTGATACAATCGAATTTCGGCGGAGGCTGCAAATCCTAATTTTTTTTGTACATCAACGAGATTGTATTTTATGCCGCCAACAGAATTATTTTCATCAAATCCTTTTTTTGAAAGGGAAAGAAACGAAACATA
>JANONI010000421.1:0-4708 GCA_031420755.1 Bacteroidota bacterium
CTTTAAAATTATCCCAATTCTGGAAATGAACATCGGCGGCATACATTATTTTATTTTTTAAATACGATAGTCCAAACGAAAATCCAACAGGAAGAGTAATCGTTTTATTATTTGCCGATATTGTGTCTTG
The DNA here is from genome assembly GCA_031420755.1 of Bacteroidota bacterium. GTDB lineage: Bacteria > Bacteroidota > Ignavibacteria > UBA10030 > UBA8401 > UBA8401. The sequence continues at coordinate 131 of JANONI010000421.1, forward strand.
GTTCGTGGAAAAATTGCGCAGCAGTTGATCGTCATAATCAAGCGATGATCCGGTGAATAGAGTGTATCCAACATTCATTTCTTTTGTATCGGAAAAGCCGAGTGCTTTATCAATTCCAGAATAGATTCCGCCAAGCGTCAAGGCAAATCCGCTGAGCGACTTTGTTTGATTGTACGATCCATCAAAGTATTCAGTCGAATTGAAATCCACTTTTTGATCTTTATAAATGGAGCCGAACAAATAATGTGTTGTCAGTCCGAGCGAGATATCAGAATTGACCGCATAGGAAATGCTCAATTGTCCCGAGGTGATCCCGCCGCGTCCTTCAAATGTTTGAGTGATACCGCCGTACCGTGTATCGGTAATTTGTTGTTCGTAGGCAACAGAAGAAAACGGAACGATGCCGAATGTCAGCACCATTTTTTTCGGTGAATAAACAGGAAAGGCGAGGGCGAAAGAAGTAATATTTCCAGTGCTAACGATGGAAGCACCTGATGCATCTTCCGAATGATAATTTTTGTATTGATACGAAACGGAAAGGATTGTGCGGGCAATATTCATTGTTGAAGCCGGGTTTGCAAGATTAATGTGCGTTTCCCCGAATGTTGCGATACCGGTATTTCCCATGCCAATATTTTTTCCGCTGACAAATGTATTGATCTCACCAACCCCGTATCGGGAATAGATAGAACCTTTTCCGGCAAACACGAATGATGTCATCAACAGTACAAGAAAGATTTTATTCATAATGTCTATTTCGTTGAATAGGTAATTTTTATTTTTGGGCGTTTCGTCGAATCAACGGCAGTTGAAGAAAAGAATACAGCTTTTTCTGCACTGCTGAATTCTGCAGCCCAACGCAGCGTTAAACCATAATTTGGTTTTAATCCGTTGCTCCATCGCTGTACAATATTTGCAACATTGAAAGAATATACCGGTGATTGGTTTGCGACAACTTCTTTTCTATAACCGAAAACGTACACCGTTGAATCAGATCGGTCAGAAACAATGGAACTATCCATACCCAACAAAGCAATTACCGTGTCCGGAGAAAAACCGCTAAGCGAACTTGCAACAGTATCAAGTGTTAGCTCTAAGACAGCTCTGTTTATTGTCGGCTTATTTACAAGTGGGCTAATGTTAAAATTTATTTTTGACCGCACACCAAACGCAGCATGGACTGTGATTGGGGCAAATGTTGGAGTTGCGCCGAATTTTGAAACAAACGTATCTTCACCAGAAATGATTACAACGGAATCTCGTTTTTCTTTCTTCGTATATTTAATTAGTAATCGCGGATAAATTCCCGATAATGAATTGAACGTTGAGAATCCAATCAGTCCCGTAGGAATTGTGCGTGCTTGTACTGTAAATCCATAGTATTGATCGTGATTTCCCGTATCAATATAGGAATCTGCCCACCGACGAATATAATCTTTCTTTAATTGTGCAGTTACCGTAGTCCCTAAATTCATCGAATCTTTGAATGTGCCGAGAATACTATCTTGGGAAACAACAAATTGCTGGAGCGAATCATACGTGAATGAACTTTGCGACCACGACGTTTCTATTTTTTTTACGTCAAACTCAATCATTGGTGCGGAACGCTGAAAATAATAATTGACATACAGACTGAGTTCGACAGTATCGATCTGAGCGCCTTTAAGTGAATCAATAGTTCCGCTCGGAAGAAACCTGAACAATGCAATTGATCCATCATTATTTGGCAATCTTCCTGCAAGGTTGGTGTTTCCGAATCCGGGTGCATACGCAACTCGATAGGCTGTATCAGAAGTTGAATGGATTACTATATCGGCGATCGTAAAAACATCATTCGGATCGGCTAAAGAACCGCCGACACTTTTTGGTTTTTCCGCGCAGCCAATAAGAAGAAGAATGAAAGAGAATAAAGCAAGCGAGAGTTTTTTCATTGTTTCAGTTTTAATTTGATAAATTGAACCGCGTCGAAAAGATCGACAGCATAATAATCCCGAATATCCGCGCAGAGATCTTTTTCTTCTACGCCGTATCCGGTAGAAACTTGTATTGCAACAGCACCGACAGACTTTCCGGCTTGAACATCAACTAGTTTGTCGCCAACAATAAATGATCGCTTTAGATCAAAACCAAATTTCTTTTTTGCCCTGAGCAGCATTCCAGGTTTTGGTTTACGGCATTCACAATCTTTTACATACGGCGCGATTCCTTCGTGAGGATGATGCGGGCAGTAGTAGTATGCAGAGATCGTTGCGCCATAGCGTGTAAGCATTTCATCCATTGCAGCATGTACACGATGCAGATCATCTTCGGAATATAATCCCCGCGCAATTCCAGATTGATTAGTGATGACAATAACCGGCAGACCAAGATCGTTTAATTCTTTGATTGCTTCTGCGCTACGGGGAATAAGTTGAAGTTGACTGGGAGAAGAAAGAAAATCAACATCCACATTGATAGTTCCGTCACGGTCAACAAACACTGCAAAATCTTTCTGAGCTATCATTACTTACTTTAAGAGACTGCGATAGAGGTTGATATATTTTTTTGCCGACGATTCCCACGAAAAATCTTTCGCCATTCCGTTGCGCATGATCTTTTGCCATGTTTTTTGGTCACCGTAAATTTTAACCGCGCGCTGGATTGTTTTGAACAATTCTTTGCCCTCATATTTTTGGAACTTAAATCCGGTACCGTTGCCGCCTGCGGTAACATCTTGAATGGTATCATCAAGTCCGCCGGTTGCACGAACGATAGGAACTGTTCCGTACTTCAAACTATACAATTGATTCAAACCGCATGGTTCATAGCGTGACGGCATAAGGTACATATCACTTCCCGCTTCAATCAAATGTGCGATATCTTCGTTCATCCCAAAAGTGATTCCGGCTTTTTTCGGATATTTTTTCTTTAGCGATTCAAAATAATCGTGATATCGTTTTTCACCGAGACCGATCATGATAAATTGAATGTCTAATTTCATCATATCATCTGCAATTTCTTTAATCAGATCAATTCCTTTTTGATCGACAAGACGGGTGATACAGCCAATGACGGGAACGCCTTTTTTATACTGAAGTCCGAACTTTTGAACCAATGCCATCTTGTTCTGTTCTTTTCCTTCAAGAGAATGAATATCATATCGTTGATCGATAATCGGATCGGTTTCAGGATTCCAAACCGTATAATCAATTCCATTAATAATTCCGTAAATATCTTTTTTTCGTTTTTTTAAGACACCTTCTAATCCCGCGCCAAAATCTTCTGATGTTGTTATTTCCTGTGCATATTTTTCGCTTACCGTGGTGATCATATCTGAATAGACGAGTCCCGCTTTCATAAAGTTCAATTTTCCGTAAAACTCTACACCTTCGGGGGTAAATTCAGACTCAGGCAATCCTGTCTTTGCAAAAGATTTCTCCGGGAATGAACCTTGATACCCAAGGTTGTGAACAGTAAAAACAGTTTTAATATTTTTAAATGTCGGTTCATCCTTAAAAATGGTTTTCATGTAAGCAGGAATTAATCCTGTTTGCCAGTCATTGCAATGAATGATGTCTGGCTGCCAGCCAAGTTTTTTTAAAGTTTCCAATACACCGCGGCAAAAAAAGATAAACCGTGCATCATTGTCGGCGTAATCTTTATGTGTAACCGGATCAGTATAAAGTCCGGCGCGATTATACATATCTTTGTTTGCAAGAAAATAGACCTGTACTTTCGCTTTTAAGCTGGAAATGAAAGATGAATTGACACTTGCAACCTTTGTATCATCACCAACAGTTATCGGAATTTCCCTCAGCCGAATAACATCGTGAAGCTTGAATTTCCGTTCGCTGATTGTACCATAACGGGGGGTCATAATACGAATATCATGACCTAATTCACGAATCATCTTAGGAAGGGCACTTGATACGTCTGCTAATCCGCCGGTTTTTGAAAAAGGTTCTGCTTCGCTGGTAATAAAGAGGATATTAAGAGGTTTCGACATACGTCCTTTGTTTTGTTAGGAACTTAACTGAAACTACTTAAAGATACTGAAAATTTGCCGAATTTACAAGAATGAGAAATGCGAAAGCACTAGCTTTAATCCTATGCGTATGCATGTCCGAAGGACTCAGACTGTGTGAAAACTATTTTTTCACCGTCAACATCCCAGAAATCTTTGAGATTTCGGGGATGTGTTTCGCAAAATTTGACTTTTCACACAGTCTGACTCCTTTGGAGCTTCGCATCGGTGCTGTCCGAAATAACCGTTCCATCACAACTCGCTTGATGACATTCTTACTTCCGCACTCCCCACAGCGCAACAAATGTTCTTTGGATTGAATATGAACGATGATTCGAAGAATGCTCCGCATCGATCCACCTTTGTATTCGCTTTTGAGTACCTCTTGTCCTTTGATCCCAAAACCATGATATACCTAAATTGAGCGGTTAGCTTTTAGCTATTAGCCGTTTGCTTTATAGAATAATGGTTTTTAGATATTTATAATCTCATCCATCAGGAGAAATTGTAAAGACCAAAACATGCTGGAATAATTAAGCTAATAGCTAAAAGCCAACCCGCCTGCCCCGCCTGCC
>JANONI010000422.1:0-7729 GCA_031420755.1 Bacteroidota bacterium
TAAATCCCCTCTCGCTTACCCACCGGCTTTCCTGCCCGTCCGGTCGAAGACTCGACTCGTTGAGCAGGCGGGCACACAGAGGGGACTTCTTCTTGCAAGGGATTTTTTCTGTTTTATTCATTTTTTTATTAGTTCCACAAATTTTATTTTCGCAGAATGTTACCGTTTCCGCTAGTGTAGATTCGCAATCGGTTTCCATTGGAGATTGGATTCAGTACTCAGTAAACGTAAAATATCCTTCCTCAACGCCAATCGGTTTTCCAACATTCAAAGATACGATTGGTGTTTTTGAGATCGTTCAACAAGATTCATTGTTGAAAACCGAACTGAATGGCGAGATTGAACTAAAAAAAAAATTTATCATTGCAAAATACGATGCGGGCAACTATTCTGTGCAGCCGTTTGTTGTTCAATACAAGGATGCAAGCGGGAAAATTCATTCAGCACTTTCAAATCCAATCCCGATTGAGATTCGCGGTGTAGAAGTTGACACTTCTCTCTCTATCAAAGATGTTAAACCGCAGCTTTCCGTTCCAATTTCTGCCGAAGAAATTGCTTTGTATGCAGGAATTGTGTTGGCACTTGCAGGTATTGGTTATGGTATTTACTATTATGTGCAACAGAAAAAGAAAAAAGCCGGATTGATTGTAGAAGTGAAACCAACTATCCCGCCGCATGTGTTGGCATTGATTCAATTAGAAGAGTTGGAAGCGAAACGATTGTGGCAGTCCGGGGAGATAAAAGCATTTTATAGTGAAGCGACAGAAATTGTTCGCCGATATTTTGAGTTACGATATGGCATGATGGCTCTTGAAATGACATCGGGTGAGGTGATGAATCAGTTGAAAAAATTCAAACTTGAAAAAAATATCACCCCATCAATCGAACAATTCTTATCGGACGCTGATCTTGTGAAGTTCGCAAAATATCAGCCGATTGCATCTGAGAATGAGCAAGTAATTGGTCAAGCACGCTCAATCGTTGAAAAAACAAAACCGGTGGAAGTTGTAGTTACTGCGAAGGAAGTTGCAGCATCAAAATAATTGTTGGCATCTTGACGTTACCGCCGACATGCTATAGATGAAAATTATGTCAGACATTACATTTGCAAATCCAGAACTATTATTGTTTTTGCTGCTCATTCCCGGGATAGCTGTATGGTATTACTATCGGCTTCATGCAAAAGAGAGTGATGTTCGGTATTCAACATTGCAGCCGTTTGCAATGATCAAATACAGCATGAAAGAACGTCTGCGCCATCTTCCGTTTGTTTTTCGATTAGTCGCTTTGGCGTTGGTGATTATTGCGCTTGCCCGACCACAATCAACATCCAAAGGACAGAATGTTTATTCCGAAGGAATTGATATCGTTCTTGCACTGGATATTTCCGGTAGTATGCTTGCCGAAGATTTTCAACCGAACAGAATTGAAGCGGCAAAGAATGTTGCGCAGGAGTTTATTGACGGACGAACGAATGATAGAATTGGTTTGGTTATTTTTTCAGGAGAAAGTTTTACGCAGTGTCCTTTAACGGTAGATTATGAAGTTTTAAAAACATTGATCAAACCGTTGAAGAGCGGAATGATTGAAGACGGAACAGCGATCGGTCTTGGACTTGCAAACGGAGTTAACCGGCTGCGTGAAAGTAAGTCAAAAAGTAAAGTGATTATTCTTTTGACCGATGGAGTGAATAACCGCGGCGAGATTGATCCAATTACCGCCGCAGAAATTGCTAAATTGTACGGAATTAGAGTCTATACGGTCGGTGTTGGCACCATTGGTGAAGCGCCGTATCCTGTTCAGACTCCATTTGGAATTCGATATCAAATGGTTCCCGTTGAGATTGATGAGAAAGTGATGAAACAAATTGCCGCTATAACCGATGGAAAATATTTTCGCGCAACGGATAACAAAAAATTGCGTTCAATCTATCAAGAGATCGATCAGCTCGAAAAGACACGAATCGAAGTTCGTTCGTATCGCCGATATACGGAACTATTCTCTTCATTTATTTTCGTTGCACTCTTCCTGCTGATCGGCGATGTTGGATTGTCGAATACGTGGTTTAGAAAAATTCCATAAATTTGTTTCTGGCACGTCGGCGTTAACGCCGACCTGCTAAATAAAACTATGTTCAGATTAGCTCATCCTGATTATTTATATTTTCTGATCGCTGTGCCGATTCTGTTGCTGCTGTACGCCTATGTGCGTATGCAAAGTGTGAAAGCAAAGAAATTATTTTCTTCATCAGAGTTGTTCGTCCGTCTTGCAGAACAACATAGTACGCGAAAAGGGGGAGTGAAAGCATCTCTCTTTATTTTTGCATTTATGATGCTCGTTATTGCACTGGCAAATCCTCAAGTCGGTACACGAATGGAAGAAGTGAAACAAGAAGGGGTCGATCTTTTTATCGCGCTCGATGTTTCCAAATCGATGCTTGCAGAAGATATTAAACCGAATCGTTTGGAAAAGGCAAAATATGAAATTGGGAATTTGATCGAACGGTTAGCGGGAGATAAGATCGGAATGATCGTATTCGCAGGGGAAGCGTACACGCAATTTCCATTGACCATTGATTATAGTGCCGCACATTTGCTTTTAGATATTATTGATGTAGAATCGGTTCCGAATCCCGGCACCGCAATCGGCTCTGCAATCGGGCAGGCGATGAAGTCTTTTAATTTTGAAGAACCGTCCACAAAAGTGCTTGTGCTCATGACCGATGGTGAGAATAATTCCGGTGATGCAATTGAAAAAGCAAAAGAAGCTGTTGAAAAAGGAGTGAGAATTTATACTATTGGATTAGGCTCTCCTCATGGTGCGCCAATTCCAATCTATAATGCAACAGGTCAACAGTCTGATTTTAAACGCGATCGATCCGGAAATGTTGTGTTGACAAAATTAGACGAGAATTCGTTGCAAGAGATCGCCTCTATTGGTAAAGGAAAATATTTCCGCGCGACAAATTCGCAGGATGAACTTGACGCAATCTATAAAGAGATCAACGGATTGGAAAAGCGCGAGTTTGGCGCAAAACAATTCACCGAATATGATGATAAGTTCCAGTATTTTCTTTTTATCGCGCTCATTCTTCTGTTCATCGAAGTGATCTTATCCGATAAAAGAACGGAATGGCTTGCGCAATACAATCCATTTAGAGGATTACGAAGTGCGAAGGAAATGAAATAAGAACAGTATTTGGAAAAAACATATGAATGTGTTGATAAAAAAAATTTCAGTTTTTATATTTTGTTGTGTTGCTTTTTCTTTTTCCTTATCCGCTCAGTCCATTCGTTCTCTTGTTAATAACGGCAACGAAATGTTTGAAAAGAAACAATTCTCTGATGCGGAAGCTGAATACAAAAAATCATTGGAAAAGGATAAAGACTTGATGGAAGGATCGTATAATCTTGGAAATGCCGTTCATAAACAACAACGTTTTGACGAAGCGATCCAGAATTATCATCAGGCATTAGGAAAGACAACGGATAAAAATTTACAATCCCATCTCTATTACAACATGGGAAATTCGTACCTTGAATCGAAACAATATCAGGAAAGTATTAACGCATACAAAAAATCATTGAAATTGAATCCGAATGATGAGGATGCAAAGTATAATCTTTCGTACGCTTCGCGAATGATGAAACAACAGCAGCAGCAACAAAAACAACAGCAGAAAAAAGATAAGAACAAAAAAGAAGATCAAAAAGATCAACAGAAGCAGGACCAGCAGCAACAACAAAAGAAAGATCAGCAGCAGCAACAACAGCAGCAAATGGCTCAGCAGGAAAAGAAAATGTCCAAGCAGGAAGCGCAGCGTATTCTTGAAGCATTAAAAAACGACGAAAAAAACACACAGAAAAAAGTTCGCAAAAAAGCACCTGTAAGACTTAATGTGGAAAAAGATTGGTAGTATGAAATTGTATTCACGAAAAACAAAATACGGATATATTCCATTTTTTCTTTGTGTCGTTACGTTCATTGCCTATTCGCAGAATGTAACGTTTACAGCAGGCGTTGATAAGAATCCCGTTGCTGCCGATGAACAATTCACGCTTGAATTTACCGTAACAACAAGCGGTGCAAGTCCGCGTAGTTTTAATGCTCCGGATCTCAATAAGTTTCTCACGCTGTCCGGACCGAACCAATCAACCAGCATGCAGATCATTAACGGTTCGGTTTCATCGTCGCAATCGTTCAGTTATGTTTTGCAGGCGCGCGAGGCAGGAAAATTTCAGATCGGTTCTGCGACGATTGATGTCGGCGGAAGCCAATACAAATCTAACGTCATTGATATCACTGTAACAAAAGGTTCCGGACAGAAACGACAGCAGGCGCAGTCTCAGCAAGGAGACGCTGTAGACATGGGAGACAATCTTTTCCTGCGAGCGATTGTAGATCGTTCACGAGTGTATCAAGGCGAACAGATTACCGTTGTGTACAAAATCTATACCCGCGCGCGGATTGTTAATTATTCAATCAACAAACTTCCTACGATGACGGGATTTTGGGGCGAAGAATTGCAATTACCTCAACAAGTGAATTTAACGAATGAAGTAGTGAACGGAAAAGAATATCAGGTTGGTATTTTGAAGAAGATGGCATTATTTCCAACGCAACATGGAACGCTCGAGATCAATCCGATGGAGTTAACCTGTCAGGTTCAGGTACAGACAAAACGGCGATCGAACGATATCTTCGATCAATTCTTTAATGATCCGTTCTTTGGGGCACAAACCTCAAATGTTCCATTAAAAAGTGCTCCGGTAAAAGTTACGGTGCTGCCGCTTCCTCAAAACAATGTTCCCGAATCATTCCGGGGTGCGGTTGGAAAATTTTCATTGAGTGCTTCCTTAAACAAACGCCGCGCGAAGACCAACGAACCGATCGCGTTGAAAGCGACTATCAACGGAACAGGAAATATCAAAATTCTTGAAGCACCGAAATTAACACTCCCCTCGGATTTTGAACAATACGATCCGAAAGTAAAAGAGGATATCACACGTTCGGGAGAAACGATCAACGGCACAAAGTCGTTTGAGTGGCTGATCGTTCCTCGATATCCCGGAGATAAAAAAATTCCCGCGCTTGAATTTACGTATTTTGATATTGGTCAAAAACGATATGTTACGCTTCGCACGAATGAGTTCAACGTTCTGGTCGAAAAAGGAAGCGCAGAAGCGCCGCAGGCCGCCGGTGGATTAACGAAGGAAGATGTAAAATTATTGAATCAAGATATCCGGTTCATTAAAACCGAGATTGGTTCGCTTCGTGAAACGAACAAAGAGTTGATTCAACCCGGAACCGCATTACTGATGACAATACTCCCATTCGCCGCATTCATTGGGTTGATTTTTATGCGTCAAAAAGCACTCTCCGAAATGTCGGATATAGTTTCCTTCCGTTCACGAAAAGCAATGAAGATTGCCGCAAAGAAATTATTGAATGCGAAGCACTTGCTGAATCAAAATAAACACGAAGCATTCTATGCCGAAGTTTCGACCGCGATGTGGCAATATGTTTCGGATAAACTTGCGATTGACCGCGCCGAACTTTCAATAGATAATGTAACACAGCAGCTGCGGCAGAAAAAAGTATCGGAAGAATTGACGCAACGAATTAAAGAATGTTTGGAAGCGTGTGAGTTTGCCAGATTCGCGCGGGGAAGGTCTTCTCGGGAAGAGAAGAATACAATGTATGAAACGGCAACGCAGATCATCATCGCCGCTGAAAGAGAGCTGGTTCGATGAGAATGAAATTCATTTTTTTGTGCCTTAGTGTCGTAGCGGTTACCGCATACTCGCAAACCGAAGAATTGACATCGGTGTTTGAAGAAGCAAACCGCCTGTACCTTGAACAAAAATATGATGCTGCAATTTCCCGATATGAATCGGTGATCAAGAATGGATATGAAAGCGGAGGAGTATATTTTAATCTCGGCAACGCCTATTTCAAATCGGGAAAGATACAAAATGCAATTTTGAATTATGAGCGTGCAAAGAAAATCATTCCGAATGACGATGATGTGAACTTCAATCTTCAATTGGCAAACATACAATTGATCGACAAAGTGGAATCGATCCCCGAACTGTTTATTTATCAATGGTTCGATTTTCTGCTGACAATCTTCTCATTGGAGGCAATGGTCTGGATGATCTATGTGCTATTTCTCGCTGTGCTGGGTTCGTTCTCCATATTTCTCTTTGCTCGAACGTATGAACGTAAACGGTATTCTTTAATGAGCGGAATGATTTTTTCCTTCTTCCTTGGTATTGGAATAGCGAACTTTCTGATTCAATCATACCGGGAAACAAATTCTGAATTTGCGATTGTCATGACCGATGTTGCCAATATCAAATCTGCGCCGGATAGTAATGGGAACGACCTGTTCGTTATCCATCGCGGAATAAAAGTGCAAGTGCTCGATTCGGTGAATAAGTGGAACAAGATCCGTCTTGCAGACGGAAAAGTTGGCTGGATTCCTGAAGGTGAAGTTGAGACGATTTAAACATTTCTTAAAAACCAAAAAATCTTATCTCTACGAGCCGTAGGCAAGGTTGTGTAAAATTACTTTGAAAACAAAAGCGGACACTCTCGTCCGCTTTTGTTTTTTAGGTGAGAAAAAATCTAAGTTTTACAATTTCTTTCCATGCTTTTTAAAGCACATCTTTCTACACTCTTGAAGTTAAGAAAGCTGCGCCGCATATTTTCATAAAGGAATTTAAATTTATGAGCATTGTAAAATCCCCCCCCCCCGTTAAGATGTTCCGTTTCTTTTTCTTGTATCTTCTCATGTTCATTTTTTCAATTTCGTTGCCGGCTCAAATTGTCCGCCCGTCTGTTGGCGGGGTTGTTATTAAAGATACGGTGAAGATAACGCCGACAAAATTCGAAATTGATTCAGCGCATATTCAACGTAAACTTTTAAGCAAGCAATCTTCCACTGGCATTCCTGTAACATTCCCTGTTTCTTCAGGCGATTATCTTGAAGTAAGAATTGACAGTAGTGGAAGTGCTGCATCTGTTGACCTTGTAATACGTTCACCGTACAACCAAGTAGTATTTTCAAACGCACAATGGCAGATTGATGGAGTTTGGTTATCTGAACAATTTCTTCAGGCAACAAATGTAACGATTGGTATTAATTGGAGATGGAGAGAATTTGCAGGAATTGAAAACGGAGCAATTGTAACTAAAATTGGTTCCAATACCTATAGGGTCGAGTTTGAAGATATCGGTGTACCCGGCACCGATACCGAACAATATATAGATTTTGATGATCTTGTTATCGAAGTAACAATTGGGAAGCAGCCGGTTGTTCATCATTTCGATTTTGAGATTGTTCAAGACACATTGGAATATGATTATTACGCCAGAATAAAAAACATTACTCCAAAAGATGAACACGATAACATTGTTCCTATCTCATTGGGTACGAACATCACCATGGAGTATTCCCATCCGCAGTTTGGCAATTTGATGAACTATGATGAATATGGTCCAAAAGTAACAACAAAATTTCAATGGCTTCAAATGTTTGGAGCATATTTCTTTTCGGATGGTGAAATACCGATCCGAACAACTACAGGAACAATTAGTATGTATATCGCTTCAGATCCAAGCCAGCGTGGCGTTCGGTCGATCACTGTTACTCTACCAGTAGATCACCTTGAAGTTACGGCAACACCGTCAACGATTGCATCAGGAGAAATTTCAACACTGCATG
>JANONI010000423.1:0-4808 GCA_031420755.1 Bacteroidota bacterium
GTTCATAATATTATTCTCCATTTATTTTTATGATTGCTGAATGATACAGTTCACGAGTAATAACACTAAACAATTTCAATTAAGTTCCGAATTGTGCACGTGATTACTATGAAAGGGAATTATTATAGGGCATCTCTAAAATCTATTTGATTGTTCCTTAAAAATTATAAAACCTTGCGAAGGTTCAGCAAAATTCTTTCATAACCTTCGCAAGTCCCAAAGGGACACCTTTGGTGGTTGCTTGCACAGATTACATTTTGATGTTTTTAGAGATGCCCCATAATTATTCATTCCTTAAAACCTTGTTCCCGATAACCTTGTCAAGGCTTAGTTTATCTATCCGAAACCTTGACAAGGTTTAATCTTGCTTTTCTATTACCGATATTTGTGTTATGCGACTGATTGTATTGATGTATTTGTGGAAAGATTTTTCAATTCGCCGCTCTTAACGGCATCGATTATTTTTTGATCGCCTTCCAATAATCTCAATGCGATCCATCGTGAATTTGGAAGATTGGGAAATTCGTTCATTATCTTTGTCGTCAATTCAGAAATTGCTTTTTCTAATCGCGGAGCAGTTCTTTCCAAACGATGAGGACGGCACACATAAGCACCGGTAGCCACTTCGTAAATATATTTTAATAGTTCAGGAATTCCATCTTCTTGCCGTGCAGCCGAGGCAACCACGGGAACTCCGAGATCTTTGGCAAGTTTCCGTGCATCAACTTCTATCTTGTGACGTTTTGCTTCATCCATAAGGTTTAAGCATACAACTGCACGATCTGTGATCTCTAAGACTTGTAAGACAAGATTCAAATTCCGTTCGAGCCGCGTTGCATCAACAACAATCACTGTTACATCTGGCTGACCAAATAGTATAAAATCGCGTGCAACTTCTTCGTCCGTACTTGTTGAAAGAAGAGAATACGTTCCGGGAAGATCGACAAGTTTAAATCGTTTATTCCCGTACACGAATCCGCCTTCAGCGCGCGTAACTGTTTTACCGGGCCAATTTCCTGTATGTTGGCGAAGTCCTGTTAACGCATTAAATACAGTACTTTTTCCTGTATTCGGATTTCCGGCAAGCGCTACAACGAAATCAAACTGCGACATATTGATGCCGAGTTTGGTTAAGTTTCCGAGATTGTGAACGGGACAATCTTCGCAATTTGCATTTGGTCTTTGTGTCATAATGTTTTTATTTTTTAACTTCAGTAACCTTGTCAAGGTTATGAGAAGTTTGTTTTAAACCTTGACAAGGTTTTATTATATTTATTGGCAGGTCGGCATTTCACAACGTGATGCCTTCACAAAGTGATCCTTTGGATTGGCAAATGCCGATCTGCCAAGGGATTAGTTTTTTTGTATAAAAATCATGTTGGCATGCTGCTGACGCAGAGCAACAAGCGCACCCCGAATGTTATACGCTGTCGGATCACCAGTAGCACTTTTCATTTCTGCGCGAATGGGTGTTCCGGGAACAACGCCGAGATCCATCAATCGTCTTCGCTGTTGACCGCGCATCGCTTTTGAAATACTTAAGACTGTTGCCTCTTCACCGATTTTTAAGGAAGCAAGTGATTCAAGAGGAGAAGTAATTCGTTTTTCTTCTTCCGTAATTGGCGCAACGGTTACATTGTTTGTGAGCAGCGGCGCAAGAACAATATCTTTTCCATCTGCGGCAAATCGTACGTGCTCGTTCGAACGCTCAATCATCATTACTTGCATTCCAACATACAATCCTTGCTCAATCAACTGTGCGTAAACCGCTTCCGGTTCATCCTCAATATGCGTGATGTCGGCAAATTCTCCGCTATTCAGTGAGAGTAACGAATGACCTTTCTTTGGAGGAATTTCGCCGCTCGGTGTCGGAATCGGGTCGCCGTGAGGATCAAAATTCGGGTTACCAATCTGTGCCGCAAGTGTTTCTACTTCTGCGGCAGTAAGTTTGTGTTCGGCTAATTCTGCCGAAGAGTGCCACTCTGTTGGCGGAACGCTTGTTTCATCCGCAAGATACCGTTCCCACAAACGGTGGATGCGGATAATACGCAGCGCGTACGAACGGCCTTCGGCAGTTAATGTTACTCCGTTATCAAACGTTACAAGCAATCCCATTGTGGATAACAGCGTGAGTAATTTGGCAGCTTCATTCGTTGAGATTAAGAGTGATCCGGCAATACTTTCTGTTGTGCAAAAAATATTTTTGTACTCGCAGTCGAACATGTGTTTTAATGCATCTTCAATTACGGCACGTTTCATTCTGCGGCGATTTCTCTTCCAGCGCGAGAACACTCCGTATTTTGGAAAAAAAACCAATACAACGACTGTTGTAAACAATCCGAAAACAATTAATGCGGTGAGTGGTTCTATCATATTATTCTCCATGACTCTTACACATTCTCTACAAAGATACTCGAAGCAATCGTTGAACTGATGTTGATCTCTTTGTTGTCGATCTTTACGAGCATTGAATTATCGAAATTCATTTTTTGTTTTACACGGATTTCCTTGTTCAACGAAATACCGATGGAAGAAACATAGTGAAGCATCTCAGAATTAGAGTCGCTGACTCGCAGAACGCGTACCGTGGAACCTTCTTGCGCTTCGTTCAACGGATAACTCATTGAACAATGAATTTCTCCGTTCTTCGTTGGTATCGGATCGCCATGCGGATCGATTGACGGGTGTCCGAGAACGTGATCGATTTTTTCTTCCATCTTATCGGACATGATATGTTCAAATCGTTCCGCTTCATTATCAATTTCATCCCATCCGAAATGCAAAACTTTCACAAGAAACATTTCCCACAATCGATGTTTTCGTATAATGCGAAGCGCAAGCAGCTTTCCTTCTTCGGTCAGCTCTACGCCTTTATACGGCGTATGGGTCAATGTTCCTTCTTCTGCAAGTTTCTTAATCATTTCAGAAACGGACGCAGGAGAGATCTGAAGTTTTTCAGAAAGAGAAGATGTTGTCACTTTCCCTTCGTTGGAAGAAAGTTTATAAATATTCTTTAAATAGTTTTCAATTTGTTCGCTTGCCATAAGTTTCCTTACGTTAAAAACTTTCCAATCCCGACTTGTCGGGATTGGAAAGTTTATTCTTTAATCATGGTTGCAGTTGCACGAGTCATTTAACGATTCTGCTTTTTCAAAACATTCTCTTCCTTCTTTAATCGAAAAATATACTAAGCCGACAGCTCCTGCTGCATCAATGTACGGAATACGAAATGTTTCAAATAATACGCTCGACGCAAGAAGCGTGATTGACATATAAATACAAACAACATTGCAGTTTGCGTCTGCAATAATGGCTTTCGAATCAAGTTGTTTACCAAGTTTTTTTTTGTAATAGACAAGGACGAGCATCGTTGCAATGGAAGCAATAGAAATGATGACTCCCCAAAATGTCGATTCGGGTTCTTGATTTAGTATCACCGATAGAACTGCGGAAATTAATAATCCGGCGGACAATATATAGAACGACCAGCCGGTGATTGTTAATGCTGTAATTTCAAATTGACTTTTTTTGCTGAGCGGATTATTTGTAATTCTGATAACCATTGCTGCAATTCCGATTCCGGAAATTGTTTCAATAAAACTGTCCACGCCAAATCCGAAAAGCGTAAGTGACTCGTCCGAATAACCGACTGCTATGGAGATTAGTCCTTCTGCAATATTATAAAAGATTGTGAAGAGACTTAAATACAAAACGAAATCGTACAGTTTTTTATGTTCGGATGTTATTGAAGTTTGGATACTCGCAGTTTCCATATTTTCATTAGTATATAACTTAAATTTAGGTTCACCTAAATTTAAGTTAAGGAATATTAAAAGTCAAGAATTATTAAATTATCACAAATTAAGATTACTATTCTCCAAAAATCTTTAACCATTCATCAATTTGCGCTTTGGTAAGTGGTGAGTCGGATTTTTCCGTAACGGTTTCATTCGTTTCGGAAAGAAAATTGACAAAATAATTTGAGGTATGAGTCTGGCAGGAACAAACTTTTGCAAAATTCAAAATCTCTCTATCGGATGAAATAATTACGAGCAGCGAACGATTTTTAGAATGTTCAATCATCTGTTTTATCTTAGCATCGGCATTAAGAGGAGAAGAGAAAATTACATGAACCGGCGCATGAGCGGATTGTTTTGGAGAATTATTTGGTGTAACACCATCGAACACGATTGTGCATCGAAATTTTCTTTGGTGAGTTAATTGTGCAATAGAATGAATCAATAATTCTCTTGCAGTTTCTCCATTGTGCGCAAGTGTCTTTTTGAGAGATGGGATTGCATGAATAAGATTATATCCGTCTATAATGTAATGAAGTTGGGTCATGACAATTGAATGTTTGAAAATGAAATATCAATTCCGGTTATCGAATCACCGTGGTTCAATTCGGGAATGGAGAAAATGAAATCGCCCATACCGCACCCGGCATCAAGAATATTTCGCGGAGAAGTATTAGACGCAAGTATGTTCCGAAATATTCGGCGGACATACCATGTTCTCAAAACCGTTAATCGATTGAACCAATAATAGACGAACAACAAACGCGGAAAACGAAGGAAAATTTTCGGTGCCTGTTGGTGGTGAAGATATTGAGAAAATTGGTTTGCCATTAATGAAGTTTCGGGTGTTTCAAATGATGTGTTGTTGCGTCTTGATATTTTTTAGCGACCGATAAGAGTGTTCCTTCGCCGAACAATTTTCCGGTAAACGTAATGCTGACGGGAATTCCTTTTTCTGTAAATCCACTCGGCACAACAACGCAAGGATGCCCTGATAAATTTGTCAACAAA
>JANONI010000424.1:0-4490 GCA_031420755.1 Bacteroidota bacterium
TATTCCATCTCGTTCCCAACGTCCCGTTGGGAACGCAAATCAACAAAACGCCGGTTTCCTCACACTGCGTTCCCAAATGCCTGCCCGCCAACCGAAAAATATGAAGGCAGGCGGGGAATTTGGTCTACGACTCGTAGAGGAACGAGAGGAAAGGTCGAGACGTTGTTCGCCAGAATGAAGTTGTAGTTGGCGTGCAAGTAATTTAGGTTCAAAGTTGAGTTTTAAAATTTTTTTCAGCAACAATAGATTTAGTACTAATGCAGACTCAACTTCACTTTCTCTAATATTGTTAGTTTTTTTTGATTTCAAAATAGGATTCTCATTTGAAAGAAATCCTATTAAGATTAGGCATCATTTCCCCTTCGCGCAAACCAACCGTTACCCACAATTCAATTGCATCAATTATATTATCACGTGCTTCTTCAAAACTATCTGCTTGTGTCATACATCCCGGAAGAAAAGGGACTGATGCCACTACGCAATGCAACTGCTTGTCTTCTTTATATTTTATAACTTTTAAGACTTCTTTGATGTAGTCGGATAGATTAACTGTTTTCATGTGTTCCTCGCACAGTTTATTTAGCGATCAGTTTTTTATATGCTTCTACATCCAGAAGATTGTTCAGTTCGTCAGGATTGGTAAACGTTACTTTAATCATCCAGCCGCGTTCGTATGGTTCTTTGTTTACTAACTCAGGTGAATCCTGAATTTCTTTGTTCATGTCTTTTACTTCACCGGAGATCGGCATAAATAAATCAGAAACTGCTTTCACGGCTTCTACCGTACCAAATGATTGACCCGCTTCAATTTTTTTTCCAATGGAAGGAAGTTCTACAAATACGATATCGCCAAGTTCGCCTTGCGCATATTCCGTAATACCAATAGTGCCAATATTTCCTTCAATGCGAATCCATTCGTGGTCTTTAGTATATTTCAGATTTTCCGGGAAGTTCATAGATGAGTCCTTTAGTTTAAGATTTGTTCAGTCCTTAAATTTAAATGTTTCAATAAACTTTGTATCAAAAATTCCACTTCGAAAAACATCATTCTTCATCACTTTTTTATGGAATGGAATTGTCGTGCTCACTCCCTCGATAATTGTTTCATCCAACGCCATAGACATCTTATCTAACGCTTCGTCGCGGGTTTTACCATGAGCAATCAATTTTGCGATCATTGAATCATAATATGGTGGAATGACATAATCAGTATAGACATGCGAATCAACACGAATGCCGTTGCCGCCGGGGAAATGTAAACTGGTGATCTTCCCTGGTGACGGACGGAAATCGTGATTCGGATCTTCAGCATTGATACGGCACTCAATTGCATGCCCGTTCATTTTAATTTTTTTAAGCGACAGTTTTTTTCCGTTAGCAATATTGATCTGTTCTTTTATCAGATCAATCCCTGTTACCATCTCCGTTACACAATGTTCTACTTGAATACGCGTGTTCATTTCCATAAAATAGAAGTTCTTATTTTTATCAAGTAAAAATTCTATTGTTCCTGCTCCGAGATATTTTACACTCTTCGCGCCGCGCACAGCCGCACTTCCCATTTTTTCTCGAAGTTCTTCATCAACAGCAGGAGAAGGCGATTCTTCAATTAATTTTTGATGACGGCGCTGAACGGAACAATCACGTTCGCCCAAATGAATTACATTTCCGAACTTATCGCCAAGTATTTGAATTTCGATATGACGCGGCTCTTCGAGATATTTTTCAATGTAGCATCCGCCGTTGCCAAATGCCGATTCCGCTTCAGTGCTTGCGGTATTAAAAGAATTTTCCACTTCATTGAAATCCCGGACAATACGCATTCCGCGTCCGCCGCCTCCGGCAGTTGCTTTAATAATAACCGGAAGTCCAAATTCTTTTGCTAAACGTTTTGCTTCCGCCGCATCTTTAATAATTCCGTCACTGCCCGGAACAACTGGGACATTTGCTTTCCGCATTGTCTCTTTTGCAAACGCCTTATCTCCCATCGCGTTAATCATCTCCGGTGTCGGTCCGATAAATGTAATTCCGGAGGAGATACAAATTTCTGCGAAGTTTGCATTCTCCGCTAAAAATCCGTACCCGGGATGGATCGCATCTGCTCCGGTTACTTCTGCCGCTGCAATAATTCGTGGAATTTTTAAGTAACTTTCTTTTCCGGCTGCGGGACCGATACAAATTGCTTCATCGGCGAAACGAACGTGAAGCGAGAGTTTATCCGCTTCTGAATACACAGCAACGGTTTTAATTCCCATTTCTTTACACGCGCGAATAATGCGCAGTGCAATTTCTCCGCGGTTTGCTATCAATATTTTCTTGATCAATGAAACTCCAAAAATTAAATCAAAAGGTCGGCAAAAAGCCGACCCTTAAGAACCAAACAATTACGGTTCAATTAAGAAGAGAACTTGTCCGTATTCTACAGGTTTTCCATTTTCAACATTAATTTTTACGATCGTTCCGGCTATATCACTTTCAATTTCATTCATCAGCTTCATCGCTTCAACAATACACAAAACACCACCTTGTTTCACTTTTGTACCAATTTCAACATACGGTGCGGCTTCAGGTGACGAAGTTGCGTAGAAAGTTCCAACAATAGGTGATTTCACTTCGTGATATTTTTTTGCTGCAACCGGTGCTGCTGCTTTCTCATCGGCAACAGGTGCTAATGCAACTGGTGCCGGTGCCGCAAATTGAGTTTGAGGCGACACCATTGGGAATGGTGATCCTGCAACAACAGTTTGCGGCGCAGATTTTGTAATTCTAATTTTTTGTCCTTTTTCCTCTACCTCGATCTCGTTCACTGTGCTCTTTTCAATTAACTCCAACAATTGTTTTACATATTTTAAGTCCATTGACTCTCCAAAAAATAAATGGATGATGACGAAGAAATATCTACTGCTTTACCCGTTCCAAATATTGACCGTTGCGAACATCAACTTTAATAATATCGCCTTCATTGATAAATAAAGGAACGTTGATCATTGCGCCGGATTCTACTTTTGCAGGTTTTGTGGCGCCGGTTGCTGTGTCGCCCTTAACGCCGGGACCTGTTTCAACAATTTTTAGATTAACATTAAACGGAAGTTCGGCGGCAATGGGCGCAGTTCCGTCAAACATAATTTCAACGATCTCCCCTTCCTTCAAATACTTTGCCCCATCTCCGAGCAATGATGCGTCTATGGGAATCTGTTCAAAGGTTTCCTGATCCATAAAATTGAAACTCTGACCATCATGATAGAGATATGAAAATTTCTTTCTCTCCACTCGAACAACTACAATTTCTTCACCCGAACGAAAACGGTTTTCAACGACACGTCCGTGACGCATATTTCTCATTTTTACCTGATAAAATGCTCGAAGGTTTCCTGGGGTGCGGTGCTGGTGCTCTTCTACAATGTGTAATTCATTGTTGAATCGAATGAAAATTCCATTCTTCAAATCTGCGGTAGTTGCCATAAATCTGGAAAAATCCTTTACTTTAAGCTAAAATTAAATGATTTTATATCAAAAGTTAATAAATATACCCAGAATGACTAAGATAGTCAAGGAAAGTTCCGTTATGCAGATTATTAGAGCAGAATACAGAATACAGAATTCAGAATTCAGAATTCAAAAGTCAAAAGCCAAAAGTAAGAAGTCTGAATTTATTAAATCAATGTCATTCCGAGCGAAGTCCTTTCGGGACGAGCGAGGAATCTCGTTTTACATTTTGAAATATAAAGATGAGATTTCTCGCCCGCCTGCCAAAGCACGTTGTTTGTGCGGTCTACGACTCGTAGAGCGGGCAGGTCGCTACGCCTGCCTTTGCCGAAACAAAGCATCGGCTTCGTGCAGGCAGGCTCCTCGAAATGACAAACTCTTTGCGGTTGGGATTTGGATGTTACTTTTCGGTGTTGCCATTTCTGGATGTAATTCCCAGCAATCAAAAACGTACGATAAATCTACAATGATTACTTACGCAGAGTTGACGCTGTTGTATGAAAAGGAAAAAATAGTGAATAAGCAGACCGATTCATCGTACGTGATAAAAGTAAATGAGTTTTTTGCGAGCAAAGGTTTGCAACAAAACGAGTTCAAAAAGAAAATCGAAACTATTTCTCAAGACGACGAGGAATGGAAAATCTTTATACAGGATGTCTCAACTGTTATGGATAGTTTGAAGAACGTTGGGAAATAATTACATTTCAATGTTATATGGGCATCTCTAAAAAAAATGCTCTGTATTAGCATTTTTTGCAAACACAGAACATCGATAATCCGGCATTAGATAGTTTATTTCGATTCGCTCAAATATTTTGCCAGCGTCTTATCCAAATTGTCACCACGCAATTCACCTTCCATTGCAAGAATAGTTCCGTTCTCATCCACTAAAATTGGTTTGGGAATTCCCATCACTTCAAATTTCTTCCCAACTTCACTTTCAAATCCGCCTTTTAGGAATGAATGCAGCCACGGCATTGCCCACTTTTCTTTCCGGAATTTTG
>JANONI010000425.1:0-19046 GCA_031420755.1 Bacteroidota bacterium
GCTCAAAAACTGTATGAAGGTATTGATCTTGGCGAAGAGGGAACCGTTGGTCTTATTACGTATATGCGAACTGACTCAACACGGTTAAGTGAAGAGGCAATTGCGGGAGTTCGTGATTATATCTACTCAAATTACGGTAAAGAATATCTTCCCAAAGAAAAACGTGAATATAAAAAAGGAAAATCATCTCAGGACGCGCATGAGGCAATCCGTCCGACTTCGATAAAGTTTACGCCGAAATATGTGAAGAAATATCTTGATAAAGATATGTACGCAGTGTATCAGTTAATATGGAATCGTTTTGTTGCCTCACAAATGAGCAGTGCAACCTTTGAACAATTAACAGTTGATATTATCGGCGGAGTGTATCTATTTCGTGCGACCGGTTCAGTGCCTCTGTTCCGTGGCTTTTTACAAGTGTATGACGATGTTCTTGAAGAAAAAGGTGTTGAGGCAGACGAGGATCCAACATCAAAAATTCCGGCAAATCTTGAAGCGGGGCAAGATGCCAATCTCGAAAAACTTCTTCCAAAGCAGCATTTTACAAAACCGCCGGCGCGTTATACCGAAGCAAGTTTGGTTAAAAAACTTGAAGAGCTCGGTATCGGACGACCGAGCACCTATGCGCAGATATTATCAACAATTCTCAATCGGCAATATGTCGATCAACAGGAGAGAAAGCTCTATGCCACAGGACTGGGGCAAGTAGTCATTAAGATATTAATGAAATGTTTTCCTGAAATTGTAAACTATAAATTCACCGCGCAGATGGAGGACGAATTAGAAACTATTGCAAGCGGTGAAAATAATTATGCAGCAGTGCTTGATGATTTCTACAAACCGTTCAGTCATTCATTGGAACACATGAATGATGATGTGGCGAAAATTAAAAAATCATTGCAGCATGACGCAGGCGAGGCATGCGATTTGTGCGGTAAACCGATGATTATTAAATGGGGCAGATACGGACAGTTCAAAGCATGTTCGGGTTACCCAACGTGTAAAAATCGTAAACCGTTGGAAGACGAAACAGAAAAATATGCACACGTTGCCGGAGTGATTTGCAAATTGTGCGGCGGTGATATGAAAGTAAAAGGCGGACCGTTTGGAACATTCCTTGGATGTTCGAACTATCCGACGTGTAAAAATACACAACCGATTTCAACTGGAGTAAAATGTCCAAAGTGTACCGATGGTGAAATTGTGCAAAGTAAAACTCGGAAGAAAAGGATCTTTTTCCGATGTTCAAATTCTAATGGCGATACAAAGACCTGTGATTTTATTTCGTGGGAAATGCCGGTGATGCAGTCATGCAAGAGTTGCGGCAATAATTATCTTACAAAAAAATCAACGAAACGCAAGGGTGATTACCTGCTGTGTCCGAATTGCAAAGAAGAATATTATCTTGATGAGCAGGAAGCACAAGCAATTGCAGTCTAATTGAATTGAATGCAAAAAATTATCAGTGAATATCTTTCGTATCTTGAGAACGAAAGAAATTATTCTCAGCATACTGTTGTTTCGTACGCAAACGACCTTGCTCAATATTATTCATTTCTCAAAAAAGATTTTCCGGAATTAATTACACAACACAACGACACTGATATCGGTGTTATTCGTGCTTTTTTGGGATTATTGTTGGATTCCGGTTTATCAAAAAAAAGTGTCGTAAGAAAACTTTCAACACTTCGATCGTTCTATAAATTTCTTGTACGAAAAAAAATTGTACGAAATAATCCGGCTCTGAACGTCGTCACTCCAAAAATCGAAAAAAAACTCCCTCAGTTTATCGATAAAGATTCAATGGTAAAAATACTGTCGCTTCCCGATGTTACAACTTTTATAGGAGCACGGGATTCTGCCATACTGGAGTTGTTTTATGGAAGTGGAATTCGGCGTGCCGAATTGCTTGGGTTAACGGTAAGTGATTTTGACGAACGAAATCAAACAATAAAAGTTACCGGCAAGGGAAATAAACAACGGATTATTCCGTTTACTCAAAATGCTAAACAATCGATACGGCGGTATCTTGAATTCCGAAAAAAAATTGGTGCACAAACCGATCCGAAAGAAAACACTCTTTTCCTAAGTGAAAATGGAATCCGCTTGACTCCTTCAAAAGTTAACACATTGGTTGAAAAATATCTTTCTGGGAACACTGAAATTCAGAAAAAGAGTCCGCACGTTTTGCGTCATTCATTTGCAACACACTTACTCGACAATGGTGCCGATATTTTGGCAGTAAAAGAATTATTAGGACATGAAAGTCTTTCAACAACGCAGCTCTATACTCATGTAACAGTTGAACGATTAAAAAAAATCTATCAACAAGCTCATCCTAAAGCATCATCTTGAAAGGGAAAAATTTATGAATATTTACATCACGGCTCGCCACTTTAAAGCACATGAAACTTTACGTGCGTACGCGTTTGATTCGTTAAATAAATTGGAAGATCATTACGCTGGGATATTGAGTGCAGACCTTATTTTGAGTTACGAAAAATCGAAGAACAGCGTAAAGGCTGCGGAACTTATCGTAAAAGTTTCAGGTTCGGTTCTTAAGTCGTTGGAAAAAACTGATGATTATGTGAAATCAATTAATGCGGCTGTTGCTAAAGTGGAACGACAACTTCAAAAATATAAATCGAAACATGAACAGAAAAATAAAAAAGTGATTCGTAAAACCCGCGAAAAAATTTAAGAGGTCTTATGGCACTGAATATTGGCAAAGAATATCGAAAACAACACATCACGATAAGTTTTTTATTTGAGAAGAATAAGATTCGATTGAAACTGGAAACGCTGGTGAATGTTGGAATGGATAATAAGGTGAAAGAAAAAAGTATCCATCGCCCAGGACTTGCGCTTGCTGGGTATGTTGGTCTTTTTACGTACGATCGCGTACAAGTGTTCGGTAATACCGAGATGTTGTATCTCAAGAGTATGTCGCTTGAAAAACGTATTGAATCATTCAATACGCTGTTTAAGTTTGAAATTCCATGTATTGTTATTACCAATAACAACGAGATGGATAAAGAGCTTCTTAAAATCGCCGAAGATCATAATGTTCCCATATTTCGATCTCCGTTTGAAACAACAAAGTTTGTGTATCTGCTCAGCGATTTTTTGGATGACCAATTTTCCCAACAGTCAACAATCCATGGTTCATTTGTTGATGTTTATGGTATCGGATTATTATTTATTGGTCGCTCTGGAATCGGCAAAAGTGAAATTGCTCTCGATCTTGTTGAGCGCGGACATCGTTTAGTCTCCGATGATGTAGTGAAGATTACTCGTAAAGGGGAAAATATTCTTATTGGAACCGGAACCGATCTTGTAAAACATTTTATGGAAATTCGCGGGCTTGGATTGATTGATGTACAAAGCATCTTCGGAGTTCGTTCCATTCGATATCAAAAACGAATTGAAGTTGTTGTTGAACTCATGGAATGGGTGCCGAATGGTAACTTTACCCGTACTGGTTTAGATGATGAAAAAATCAATATCCTTGATGTTGAAATACCTCACGTAAAACTTCCAATACACCCGGGAAAAAACGTTACTGTAATTTCGGAAGTTATTGCTCTTAATTACCTTACAAAACATTATGGGTATGATGCCGCTCAGGAATTCTCCAAAAAGCTCGAGAAAGTGATCCAAAGTAAATCTAAAGGGGGGGGGAAACGAAATATAGACTATTTTGAACACGATTTTGAATGAGTTGAACGTTTTTTATAGTTATTCTTGACAAACCGCTCATATTTTTATATTTTCTTTCTGTGCAAACAAGTTGATGGGATTATGGCAAAACGAAAAAAACTTTTTTTCTATTCAAATGAGTACGTTTCTTACGTAGAAGCGAATGGTTATCGTTTAAAACTAACAGCAGGTGTCGCTTTTTTAACAATTGCAGTTTTGTTTGTAACGGGTTTCGTTAATAATTCGTATGGAGATTTTTTAGGGTTGGGTTTCAAAACTACCAACGAGCTAACAACCGAAAACACACTTCTGAAGCAGCAAATTAAGGAAATGAACGAGCGAATGAATAATTATTCTACTTCAATTAATTCATTGGCTCAAAGCGATAATCAATTGCGTTCAATTGTCAATCTTCCTAAAATTGATCTTGAAACACGACAGTTAGGAACAGGCGGCGCAGCAGTTGAATCTTTTTCCGGTTTGATTTCCAAAGATGCTGACGAATTGATCGGTGCTTCACGACAAATGTTAAATAAATTAGACAAAGAAGTTGCATTCCAACGTTCCAGTTACGAACAGATTTATAAACAATACGAATACAATAAAGTAGTTTTTGCATCAATGCCGGCAATTAAACCTATGGTTGGAGCGTATTCGTACCATGGTTTTGGTATGCGAAATGATCCATTTATAGGAAGTTTGAAAAGACATGATGGTGTTGATATACACGGGGATGTTGGAACTCCTGTTTATGCAACCGGTGATGGCGAGGTTGAATTTACCGGACATACCGGCAGCGGATATGGAATTGCTTTAATGATTAATCATGGATATGGATATCAAAGTTGGTACGCTCATTTGTCAAAATGTGTTGCACGTTCAGGTCAAAAAGTGAAACGTGGAGCACTGATTGCATATTCTGGTAATACCGGCCGTTCTACGGGTCCTCATTTGCATTATGAAGTGATTCGGAATAAGGTAAAACAGAATCCTGTTGAGTATTTTATAGATGATGTTGACTACGAAAAAATTCGGGCTCAACTTGTAGATAATAGATAATTAAAATTTAGAATAAGGGCAATAATGTTATGATTTGGACTATGGAACTGGCTTCGTATCTTGATGATGCCCCGTGGCCTGCTACAAAAGATGAGTTGATCGATTATGCAATTCGCATGGGTTCTCCGCCAGAGTTGTTGGTAAATTTAAATGAATTAGAGGATGCAGAAGAACCGTACGAAAGCATCGAAGATATTTGGCCCGATTATCCTACAGGAGATGATTTTTTTTACGAAGACGAGAATGAATATTAATCCTGTTGATGCATTTATAGCTTACAATAACCCAGCATAATGTTGCTGGGTTTTTTATTCACCCGGCATTCCTTCTACCTTTGATTTCAAAAATATTATATTTTTTTTCATTCCTAACTGCTGTATGGCTCGTTAGTCCTCACATTTGTTTTGCGCAGCCTCCTCAAAAAGCCGAAGTGAATGATCTTTCCATAATAGTCGGCAAGAATATTTCCGAGTATGAAATTGTGAGCCAACTAGCTACCGCTGAAACGCCAGGGGGAGTGTGGATATTTCTCAATGAAAATATTTACCGTGGCATTGGTGCTCCGCGAGCATATTATGATCTTAATATTTTTTATCAGGATATCATCCAACTTCATGATTATTTAAAAGATAAAGGATACTTTTACGCGAATATTGACACAGTAATTACATACAGCAGCGATAGAAAATATGTGGACATAACAATTGGAATTAATGAAAATGTACGGTCGTTAATCGACACCGTGAATATTACGGGTTTGGATGATATTGCGTCCGAAGTCAAAAAAAATGTTTTTGAAAAACCTTTACTAAAACCAGGTGATCCATTTACAAGGAACATTCTGCCGGAAGAACAATCGCGTATTTTAAAACAATTGGTCAATGGTGGTTACTCAAAAGCATTTGTCGATAGCAGTGCTTTTGTACGGTACGCATCTACCAACAATATCTCAGTTCTGTTTAAATTTAATGCCGGACGAAGGTACGTTTTCGGCGCGACTACTTTTGATCATTCGGATGAGCGTATTGACAGCAGCATTATGCTGCGGCAGTTGGATTTTCAGCCTGGTCAGATATATAACGAAGACAAACGAATTGAGAGCGAGCAAAATCTTAACCGACTTGGCATTTTTGAATTTGCAAGTGTTCGGCAAAATCCACTTGTTAGCATTACCGACAGTGTTGAAAATGTTATTCCCATGATTATCTCATTTCGGATATTGGAATTACAAGAAATCACTCCGGAATTTTTAATGGAAAGTACCGAATATAGTCTTTCGACCGGTTTGGGATTAAGTTATAAACATCGCAATCTTTTTGGCGGAGCGCAGAATTTTTCTATTTCTGCAAGAGCACGAGCAAATAGTATTGAGAATTTGAACTTCATTGGAGCGTTATCGAAGGGACTTCAAGAACCGACGTTGTTTGGCAGAGCAGATATTCAATCACAATTGGTGTTCCCGTATTTTTTGAATAATAAGACGAGTGCTTCAATCACTCTTTCTGCAGAAGCGGAAAAACAAAAAGAATATGATCTTACAACGCTGAGGGCAAAACTTGGATTTATTACAAAACTTTCAACCTATACGCTTGGGATTACAGAATTGAATATTGAACGGGTTGATCCTGTCTATAAAATAGGGAAAGCCGGCATTCGCCCAGAGGATTCGACGAAACAATTCAATTTCATTGAATCGTATACGTTGCAAAGAGATAAGACCAATAATTTTTTCTCGCCAACCTCAGGGTTTTTTCACTCGGGTACTATTGAAGAAGGAGGATTGATTTCAAAATCGGCGAATGGTTTTGGTCTTCCATATTCTGAATACTACAAATTTTCAATCCTCGTAAAACATTATTTTAGCGGTGATTTTACGCAGGCACAAGTATTTAGCGTGAAATTTAAAGCAGGAATCGCACAATTATATAATTCCAAGAATACAACTCCTGTTCCGCTGCCACGCAGATTTTTTGCCGGCGGCAGCTCCAGTGTTCGTGGGTGGAAAGATAAGCAACTCTCTGCATTGTCCAGTTCTATTATCGGAGGTAATTTTGCTTTCGAAGGAAGTTTTGAATCGCGCACACAGTTGTCTCCTAATGGCGGGAAAATTTTTAATGTTTTAGAGATTCCGCGATTTTGGATGGTTACATTTTTAGATTATGGTAATACATGGAATAAAGTCAGTGATGCTATACTTTCTGATGTTGCACTTGCCGTTGGTGTAGGTTTGCGATATGAAACATTCGTTGGTCCCGCGCGTGTCGATCTGGCGTGGAGATTATATGACCCCAAAGAACAGCGGGGCAGGCAATGGTTATATGAACAACAATTCTTTACCAATTCATTTTCAATTGTGCACATTGGATTAGGTCATGCCTTCTAACTGGGATAAGATTATTGGTCAACAACGAGTAAAGAATACGCTGCAGGCCGCAATTCGTAATCAACGCTTGTCTCACGCATATTTATTTTGGGGCAATGTTGGTATTGGCAAGGACGCTCTTGCGATTGAATTTGCGAGAATATTATTATGTCATAAACAAGGTGAAGTGTCGTGTGGCGAATGTTCGAGTTGCAAAAAAATGGAAACGCTGCACCATCCAAATTTGAAACTGATTTTTCCATTGCCTGGCGGTGACAGCGAAAAACAAGATGATGGAGATCCATTAGAAACAGATGTAGTAGAAGAAATTCGCAAACAGATCGCAGAAAAGTCACTCAATCCATATTTTCATATTGACATTCCTAAAGCAAAATTCATTAGGATAAAGACGATTCGAGAGTTAAAGAAAGAATCATCAATGAGTTCGGCTGAACCCGGAAGAAAAATATTCATCATCTTCGATACTGAAGCGATGAATGATTACGCGGCAAATTCATTATTGAAAGTTTTAGAAGAACCTCTTGATGGAGTCCATTTTATTCTCGTCTCTTCCAAAAAAGAAGCTGTAAAACAAACTATTCTTTCACGATGTCAATTGATACAGTGTTCAATGTTGTCGGATGAAGAAATTCAATCTGCGTTGGAGGAGCGTAATTCTGTTGAACAAAAGCAGGCACATTTTATCTCTCGCCTCGCTAACGGCAATTATTCGCGCGCGCTTGAATTATTGGGGGACGACATTGCCAAATACCGTGTTGATGCTGTTCAATTCCTTCGCAGTATTCTTGGTGCATCGGTCATTAAATTTTTTGAAGAACAAGAAGAATACATCTCGGGAAACAAAAGAGACAATGCAGAACAAATATTGACAATGCTTCTTGTGTGGTTTCGTGATACGGTTGTTCTTCGCGAAGAATCACCACATAATATTTTGAATATCGATCAAGAGAAAGAATTAAGCAGTTTTGTCGGACGATTTGGTACAAAGAATCTTGAAGCGTGCATGAGTTCGATTGAAAGAGCACTCGAACTTCTCCGCAGAAATGTGTATCTTCCACTTGTCATGCTCTCATTAACTGTTAATTTACGAAGAATTTTGAATGCAAAATAATTTCAAACGAATTTTAGTTACCTCTGCACTTCCGTACGCAAACGGACATATTCATCTTGGACATTTGGCAGGATGTTATGTCCCCTCCGATATTTATACTCGATATCAACGATTGCAGCAAAGAGAAGTATTGCACATCTGCGGTTCGGATGAACACGGCGTAGCGATTACGATCTCCGCGGATAAGGAAAAAACAACTCCGCAAGCGATTGTTGATAAATACCACGAAGCGAATAAAGCATCATTTAAAAAATTCGGAATTACGTTCGATAATTTTTCGCGAACATCACTTCCTATTCATCATGAAACTTCAAAAGAATTTTTCCTCGACCTTCTCAACAAAGGTTATTTAAAAGAAAAAGAAGAAGAACAATTCTATGATGCCGAAGCAAAGATGTTCCTTCCAGACAGATATGTTGAAGGAACGTGTCCGAATTGCGGAAACGATAAAGCGCGTGGAGACCAATGTGATAATTGCGGAAAATATTACGATCAATTGGAACTGAAGAACCCGAAAAGTTTGATTACCGGAAAATCACCGATCGTTAAAAAAACTAAACATTGGTATTTTACGCTGGGAAGTTTTCAAAAACAGTTGGAAGCATACACTGAAAGTCATTCAAACGATTGGAAAGAGAATGTTCTTCAACAAACCCGCAGTTGGTTGAAGGAAGGATTACACGATAGAGCTGTAACACGAGATTTAAGCTGGGGAATACCGGTGCCGATTGATGGTGTAGAGGGAAAAGTACTCTATGTCTGGTTCGATGCTGTGCTTGGGTATATCTCAAGCACAAAGGAATGGGCGATTCAACAAGGGCAACCGGAGAAGTGGAAAGAATTTTGGTGCGATGTATCAACTCGCTACATTGCGTTCTTAGGAAAGGATAATATTGTATTCCATACGATCGTATTTCCCGCTGAATTGATTGCAAAGGAAGGATATATATTGCCGGATAATGTTCCTGCAAATGAGTTTTTGAATTTAGAGGGAGGGAAATTTTCCAAGAGTAGAAACAATGCCATTTATCTTAAAGATGTCCTTGAGCGGTACCCCGCCGATATTTTTCGTTATACATTAGCGACCAATCTTCCTGAAACGAAAGATTCTGATTTTTATTGGAAAGATTTTCAGGCAAAAAATAATAATGAACTTGCCGATATTTACGGAAATTTCATCAATCGTACCATTACATTTGTTGCAAAGAATTTTGGGAACATTGTGCCGAAACGCGGAATTCTGAATGACCGTGATCGGGAAGCACTTGCGTATGTGCACTCTGCGCCGCAAAGAATCGGTGATCTTATTGAACAATTCAAATTCCGCGATGCAACAATGGAGATGATGAATGTGGCGCGGGCAGCGAATAAATATTTTAATGACAGCGAACCGTGGAAATCGTTGAAGACAAACCCGGAACAATGCGGAACAACTCTGAACATTTGTTTGAACATTGTTCGATCGCTTGCTGTGTTGTTCTCGCCGGTAGTTCCATTCTCATCGGATAAAGTATTTAAGATGCTGAACCAAAATTCTGCAATCGATGATGAGCAATGGATGAAAGCAGGAGAACCTCAATTGCTTGATGGACATCAGTTAGGACAATCAGAAATTTTATTTACCAAAATCGAGGATGCGACAATTGAACAGGAACTATCAGCACTTGGTCATAGCGCTGAAGTAAAATCAGAAACTGAATCGGCAGTTAATAATTACTTAGCGTTGAAACCACAAATAACGTATGATGATTTTGCAAAAGTGGATCTTCGAACAGCAAAGATTATTGAAGCGGAAGCCGTCCCCAAATCAAAAAAATTATTACGTTTACAAATTGATCTTGGATTTGAAAAACGCCAAATTGTAGCAGGCATTGCAGAGAAGATTACGCCGGAACAATTGATCGGCAAAACGATTATCGTAGTTGCGAATCTTGCACCGGCAAAATTAATGGGGGTGGAATCGAACGGAATGCTTCTTGCAACCGCAGCGGATGGTGCGAATTTTGCGCTGCTCACATCAGCAAAAGAAGTTGATACTGGGATAGGAATAAAATGATTTATGGATTTCACTTTTTTTGAAATAGTAAATGAAATCACTTCGGTAAAGATAATTGCTGTTGGTAAATCAATTAAGAACCTATCGATTCTTAACAAGCAATATGGCAAAGGGCGTTGGAGAAAACTTAAAGGTGAAGCAACAGTTCGCTTAACAAATGGAAGTGTTCGAGTGGCTGAGTTGCATTGGTATGAAGCACACGGTATTGGAAAGAAAAGAATAAAAATCAAAAAATTTCTTAAATGATGTGAAAAATATGAAAACAAAATCACAATTTGTCGTTTGTTTGCGTCGTAGTAGTGATGAAGATATTCTTTTTGGAAAAATTTATCAAACTCTTGTTGATAATGACGCAGAGAAAGAGGGATTACTTCGTATCGTTGATGAAAGTGGTGAAGACTACCTATATCCAAAAAAATATTTTGCGGAAGTCCAACTTTCAACAATAATTAAATCAGCTTTTGCTTACAAAGGATAATCACAAATGATAGTTGTAACTGGCGGTGCCGGATTTATCGGAAGCGCAATGGTCTCCAAATTGAACGAGTATGGAGAAACAGATATTCTGATTGTGGATGAACTCTCTACGTCTATCAAATGGAAAAATCTTGTTGGCAAGCGATTTGCTGATTACGTTCACAAAGATAATTTTCTTGAGATGTTGTTGAATGAACGCCTTCCGAAGATTGAAGCGATCATTCACATGGGAGCTAATTCTTCGACAACCGAAAAAGATGTTGACCATTTGATGGAAAATAATTACCGATACACACGTGTATTGGCAGAATGGTCGATTCGAAAAAAGGCACGATTTATCTATGCCAGCAGCGGTGCTACGTATGGTGATGGATCGCTTGGTTTCTCCGATGATTGTGAACTTGTTCAAAAGTTAGTTCCGCTAAACGCATATGGTTATTCGAAACAAATTTTTGATCTCTGGCTTCTCCGAAATCAATTAGAGAATAAAGTTGTAGGAATAAAATTTTTCAATGTGTTTGGTCCGAACGAATATCATAAAGATGATATGAAGAGTTTAGTGTGCAAAGCATATTCTCAGATACAAGAGA
Source organism: Bacteroidota bacterium (assembly GCA_031420755.1). Taxonomy (GTDB): domain Bacteria; phylum Bacteroidota; class Ignavibacteria; order UBA10030; family UBA8401; genus UBA8401. The sequence goes on from JANONI010000425.1 coordinate 11,376, forward strand.
ACGGAAAAATACGTTTATTCAAATCCTACAAACCGGAATACAAGCACGGAGAGCAGCTGCGGGATTTTGTCTATATAAAAGATTGTACGGAAGTATTATGGTGGTTCTTAAGAACTCCAAAAGTGAATGGCATTTTCAATCTTGGAACGGGAAAAGCGCGCACATGGAATGATCTTGCTGCTGCTGTATTTTCCGCACTCAAACTTCAACCAAGCATCGAATATACAGAAATGCCAGAAGCTATTCGCGGAGCATATCAATATCATACGGAAGCATCTATTACAAAACTGCAACAAGCGGGCTGTCCGATTCAGTTTCGTTCGCTTGAAGATTCCGTGAAAGATTACGTTCAAAATTATTTACATCCAGAACTGCGATATTTATAAGTGACTGAAGCAACTGACAAAACTTTCCAAGTCTTTAAGACTTGGAAAGTTTGGGATCAAAATTTTTAACTACCACTGATGATTTTAAGGAGAAACGGAATGAAGAAAAAAGATCTTTTGAAAGAGGTCGTAAAACAGGTTGATGCGACAACGTTCAACTCAACACCAATCATTGATGCAATGCGAGACATGTCGTTCAGTTCGCGCGATACCGCGCGTGCCACAGATATCTTCAAAAAAATGATCGAACATAACGGCTGCACGAATGCGCTTGTTCTTGCAGGCAGCACAAGTGCCGGTGGATGTATGAATGTTTATTCCGACATGATCAAATACAACATGGTTGATATGGTTGTTGCAACCGGTGCAGCTATTGTGGATATGGATTTTTTTGAGGCACTTGGTTTTAAACATTACAAAGGTACACCATTTATTGATGACAACATGCTTCGCAATAATTATGTTGATCGAATCTATGATACCTACATTGACGAAGAAGCATTGCAAGTGTGCGATGGAACCATTAAAATAATCGCTGATTCGTTGGAAAACAGACCGTATTCATCGCGCGAATTTATTTACGAAATGGGAAAATGGCTGAAGAAGAATTCGAAAAAGAAAAATTCGCTTGTTCAGCTTGCGTATGAAAATAATGTTCCGATCTTCTGTCCGGCATTTACGGACTCATCGGCAGGATTTGGTTTGGTGAAACATCAGCACGACCGTATGAAAGCAGGAAAGCCCTATATGACAATCGATTCCGTAAAAGATTTTTATGAACTTACACAGATAAAAATGGCGGCAAAAACATCTGGATTATTCATGATTGGCGGCGGTGTGCCGAAGAATTTTATTCAGGATACGGTTGTGTGCGCAGAAGTGCTTGGCGTTGATGTTCCGATGCATGAATATGCAATTCAAATTACGGTGGCTGATGTTCGAGATGGCGCATGTTCTTCTTCAACATTGAAAGAAGCAAGTTCATGGGGGAAAGTGAAAACAACATGGGAACAAATGGTGTATGCCGAAGCAACAACGGTTGTTCCTCTTATTTTTAGCTATCTCTACCATAACGCAGATTGGAAAAAGCGAAAAAAATATGAATGGACAAAAATGTTCCAAAAATGACAATGTTATTTTCTTAAATATACCGTTCGTTCAATGTGAACTTGTTTACAACGAACGGTATGGTTTATTGAATAGTGAAGCCCGAATGTCAAATATTTTCGGGCTTTTTTATTTTTAAATTTATGTTACTTCAATTGCTTTTGAAAAAAGTCATGGCTATATTTTTAAGGTTATTTACAACTTATCTCTGCTAAGGAAACATATGGAAAAAGTTCTCTCATACATTGAATCAAATAAACAACGCTACCTTTCCGAGCTTAAAGATTTTCTTGCCATTCCCAGCGTTAGTTCTCAATCAAATCATAATGGTGATATTCAGCAGTGCGCGCAATGGATTGCTGAACATATGAATACGATTGGAATGCAGAATATCAAAATTATGCCGACTCCCGGTCATCCTGTTGTGTACAGTGAGTGGCTTGGTGCTCCGGGCGCACCAACAGTTTTATTCTATGGACATTACGATGTGCAGCCTGTTGATCCGTTAAATCTATGGACATCGCCGCCATTTGAGATGTCGATCCGTGAAGGAAATATTTACGCGCGCGGTTCTGCCGATGATAAGGGACAAGTGTTCATTCATTTTAAAGGAATTGAAGCGTTGATGAAGCAGAACGGAACACTTCCGGTGAATATTAAAATGCTTATTGAAGGAGAAGAAGAAGTAGGAAGTGCAAACCTCGATAATTTTGTAAAGGAACATAAAGAATTATTGAAAGCAGATCTTGTGCTTATTTCCGATTCTTCGATGTTTGCAAAAGGTGTTCCATCAATATGTTATGCATTACGAGGGTTAGCATATTTGGAAATTGAAGTCATTGGACCCAATCGTGATCTTCATTCCGGTTCATTTGGCGGTTCTGTTCACAATCCAATTCAAGCGTTGAGTGAATTGATCGCATCATTGCATGACAAGAATGGTAAAGTAACGATTCCCGGTTTTTATGATGCAGTTCGACCATTATCAAAAGCAGAAAGAGATGCGTTCAAAAAACTTCCGTTCAGCGAAAAGAAGTACGCAAAAGAACTTGGAGTAAAAAAATTATACGGAGAGAAAGGATTCTCTTCCCTTGAACGAGTTTGGGCGCGCCCTACACTTGAGTGTAACGGCATCTGGGGAGGATATATTGGAGAAGGTGCTAAGACAGTTCTTCCTGCAAATGCATTTGCAAAAATTTCTTGCAGACTCGTTCCGGATCAAGAATCCGGGAAGATTGCAAAGCTGGTAGAGAAGCATTTGAAAAAAATTGCTCCAAAAACTATCGAGATCAAAGTACGAAATTTGCATGGCGGCGAAGCGGCAATTACGCCGATCGATTCTCCCGGTGTAAAAGCTGCGGTTGCGGCATTGGAAAAAGGATTCGGAAAGAAACCGTTATTTCAACGTGAAGGTGGATCGATTCCGATTGTCGTTCAGTTCAAGAAATTACTTGGTCTTGATACTGTTCTCCTCGGTTTTGGGTTACCTGATGAAAACGCCCATTCTCCGAATGAATTTTTAAATATTGATAATTTTTTTGGAGGGATCAGAACATCGGTTCATTTCTTTAATGAACTGCCCAATTATTGGAATAGTAAATCCAAAAAGAAAAAATAAATAAATTAAAATTCAGAATTAAACTATAGGGCAGTTCTCTACGAGTCGTAGACCAAAAATTAAGTTTTTTCGCCACTAAAACACAAAGACACGAAGAAAACAAATAATAATAAACATTTAGCGGCTTCGCCTGCCCGCCGCACACCTGTGTGCCGAAACGCTTCGGTGTGCAGGCACATACAACGTGCTATGGCAGGCGGGCGTCTTTTGCCAACACAAAGTGTCCCATCGGGAAGGCATCCCTTCGGGAGCGGTAAAGTTTTTTTTGTCTACGACCCGTAGGTAGGGAATTTATAGAACCGCCCTAATATTATCTGTTAGTTATAAGCCCCGCAGGAATTTTCCTGCGGGGCTTTTTTTTTGGAGTTCAACCAAAGTTGTTGTACTTTGTGAAAGAAATAATTTCCATCTGTCTAAGACTTTCCAAGTTTCCAAAACTTGGAAAGTCTTACTAAAAATTTATTTATGAAAATTTATACGAAAACCGGCGACAAAGGAGAAACGGCATTATTCGGCGGTGAACGAGTACCAAAGGATGCATTGCGAATTGAAGCGTATGGTTCTGTTGATGAGTTGAATTGTATGGTTGGTGTTATTCGTTCACTCAAACCGCATAAATCAATTGATGTAATTCTATCGAAAATCCAAAATCAATTATTTGAACTCGGTGCCGATCTTGCAACACCGATTGCACATAAGAGTAAATATATTACCCGTATTAAAAAATCTCAATTCACCATGCTTGAAAAAATAATAGACAAATTGGAAATTGAATTAGAACCTCTCAAATTATTTATTCTGCCGGGAGGTTCGGTTGTCGCTTCTCATTTACATCTTGCCCGAACCGTATGCAGGCGCGCCGAACGAAATGTTGTTCGTCTATCGCGCAACGAAGATATCGGCGATGCTGTTGTCATTTATCTTAATCGTCTTTCCGATCTGTTGTTCGTTATGGCGCGCTATGCAAATCATCTTGATGGATTCGGAGAGATGAAATGGGTCAGCGGAAAAAGAAAAGTAGAAAAATGATTTCTCTGCATATTGCGATAGGAGTTAGGATTGAGTATCTTTAAGAATAAGAGATGCCCTATAGCTATATCGGATTTTTGTTCAATTGGAAGTTGTTTTGTAGAGGAAATAGGATGAAAACCATTGATGAAATTCAGATGACACCGAACCAACAGCTAGCCCTTTCGGAACTTCGACAGCGGCTGATTGATCAGTTCGACATTCATGCAATGCAATTATTTGGGTCTGTCGTTCGTGGTGAAACTGATGATGAATCGGATATTGACCTGCTCATTGTTACCAAACATCCTTTGAAGCGTACGGTTCGACATCAAATCACTGATATTGTTTTCGAGATAAATCTGCGATGCGATACAAACTTCAGCACTCTCGTTGTTGATCGTGATTCGTGGGAAAGTGGACTTCTTTCCGTTCTTCCAATTCATAATGAAATTCTAAAGGAAGGTGTTGCTTTGTGAATTCCGAGCAACATCGTGTAACTGCTATTCGCCATTGGTGGTTGAAAGCCGAAGAAAGTTTGCGATCAGCAGAACGTGAACTGCTTGCCGATTCCTTATCTTTTGCAATAAACCGTATCTATTATTCAGTTTTTTATGCTGTAAGTGCGGCAATGCTTGAACGACAAATCGTATCGAAAAAACACACAGGTGTTCGAGCGGCTTTTCATCGCGAATTTATCAAGACAAATGTTCTTGACTCGCAGTGGGGCCGTTTCTATGATCAACTATTCGAAGACCGTCAGGAAGGTGACTACATCGTATTCACTAATTTTGACCGTGAGTATGTTCAAGAATGTCTGGCACGCTGCCGTGAGTTTCATACCGTTTTATATCCCCTGATTAGCTCTCTTCGCGAAAATTAAAAAATTTTATTCGGATGGTAGCACACCGGCGGACAAAGAGTACACTTTATACATACATGTAATTAATCAAAAAGGGAAACGATGTTAAAGTTTTTTAGTAATTTATTCGGCGGTAAAAAAGAAAAAGATGTCAGCTTATTACAACCGCTCGTAGTAGAGATCAATGAACAATTTGCTCTGTTGCAATCATTAAGTGATGATGAGCTGCGTGCAAAAACTCAGGAATTCAAGAACCGGATCGCTGAATCGGTAAAGGAAATAAAAGAACAGATCGCAGAGATCCATGAACAATTAAAAACGGAAAACGACGATACGAAACGTGATGAATTGTACTCTTCATTTTACGAATTGGAAAAGGAAGAAACTGCGACCATCAAAGAAACACTGGAAGAACTTCTTCCAGAAGCATTTGCTGTTGTCAAAGAAACATGCCGTCGAATGCTCGGTCAGGAATTTGATGTAGTCGGATATAAGTTGAAGTGGGAAATGGTTCCGTACGACGTGCAATTGATGGGCGGAATTGTTCTTCATCATGGAAAAATTGCCGAAATGGCAACCGGTGAGGGAAAAACGTTGGTTGCTGTTGCTCCCATGTATCTGAATGCGCTGGCGGGGAAAGGTGTTCATCTTGTAACGGTCAATGATTATCTGGCTCGGCGCGATAGTGAGTGGATGGGAAAAGTATTTCAATTTCATGGTATGACGGTTGGCTGTATTGTCACGAACCAAAATCCATTTATCCGCCGCGAGCAATATAATTGCGACATTACGTACGGAACGAATAACGAATTTGGCTTCGATTATTTGCGCGACAATATGGTGCACACTCCTGATGAGATGGTGCAGCGCGGTCACTATTATGCAATTGTTGACGAAGTGGATTCGGTATTGATAGACGAGGCTCGAACTCCGCTTATCATCAGCGGTCCGGTGGAAGTGGATGACCATAAATTCAACGAAATGAAACCCCGATTGGAACGCTTGGTTAGTACACAGAAGAATTTGGTTGCAAAGATTACGAGTGAAGCAGAAAAATTATTCAACGATGAAAAAAATGAAGAAGCGGGAATTCTTTTATTACGCGCACATCGCGGAGATCCGAAGAATAATAAGTTGACGAAATTATTTTCCGAAGGTGCGCCAAAAAAATTGATGCTGCAAACAGAGTCGGTGTACATTGCGGAGCAGAATAAGCGCCTTCACGAGATTGATGATGAACTGTATTATTCAATCGATGAAAGAAATCACACGATTGATCTTACCGATAAGGGGCGCGAGTTTCTGGCGAGTGGCGGAGACAACGATATGTTCATTCTTCCGGATGTTGGAACGGAGATGAGCTTTGTTGAGAATGATGTATCGCTTACGCCTGAACAAAAGCAACTGAAGAAAGACGAGATCAATAAGCTGTATGCTGAGCGGAGTGATCGTGTCCATACCATTCGTCAATTATTGCGTGCTTACTCGTTGTATGAAAAAGATGTTGAATACGTAATAAGCGATGATGGTAAGATTCAAATTGTTGATGAATTTACCGGGCGTGTTCTTCACGGGAGACGATATTCGGACGGTTTGCATCAGGCGATTGAAGCAAAAGAAGGAGTTCATGTTGAACGCGATACGCAAACGCTTGCAACGGTTACGCTTCAAAATTATTTCCGTTTGTATAAAAAATTAGCGGGTATGACGGGAACTGCCGAAACTGAAGCGGCAGAGTTCTTTGATATTTACAAACTTGATGTTGTCGTCATTCCTACGAACCGAAAAATTATTCGAGAAGATTTGAACGATTTAGTGTACAGAACGAAACGTGAAAAATATAATGCGCTGCTAGCACATATCAAAGAACTGCGGGAAAAAAAACAGCCGGTTCTTGTCGGTACCACAAGCGTGGAAGTATCTGAAACGCTCAGCAGAATGATGACGCGCGAAAAAATTCCGCATAATGTATTGAATGCAAAACAGCATCAGCGCGAAGCGGAAATTGTTTCGAATGCCGGGTTACCAGGCGCAGTAACAATTGCAACGAATATGGCTGGACGCGGAACGGATATTAAACTTGGTGTGGGTGTTCGTGAAGTTGGCGGATTAGCTATTGTTGGTACAGAACGACACGAAGCCCGGCGTATTGACCGGCAGTTGCGCGGTCGTTCCGGCCGTCAGGGTGATCCAGGAATGACGAAATTTTTTCTTTCATTGGAAGACGATCTTATGCGGTTATTCGGAAGCGATCGAATCGCTTCTATAATGACAAAAATGGGAGCGGAAGAGGGGGAAGTGATCGAACATTCGATGATTACTCGAATGATTGAACGTGCGCAAAAGAAAGTAGAAGAAAACAATTTCGGAATTCGCAAACGTCTGTTGGAATACGATAACGTTATGAATCAGCAGCGCGAAGTTGTCTATTCAAAACGGAGACACGCACTGCTCGGCGAATATCTTGATGATGATATTCACGAAATGCTGATTGATTATGTTGATGATGTTGTTGATCGGCATTATGAGCCGGCAACATTGGATGAAATGCGCGATGAACTTCGTTCCAATTTGCTTATAGACCTTCAATTAACCCCCACAGATTTCCAAACTCTTGGTGCTGCCGGTGTAAAAGAAAAAGTGATCGAGACGGCTCAAGAATTTTTAAAACGAAAACGTGAATCGGTCGG
>JANONI010000426.1:0-10993 GCA_031420755.1 Bacteroidota bacterium
CCTTTCACTGCACCGGCTTCCGTTTTAAAATCATGTTCCGTGTAATTCAAATTCATGAACCGATCGGATTCGAGATCGAACATTGTTTCCAATTTTGTTGCATCTCCGGTCATATGATAGATCGTGCGGTCGAGCGATGTGTTTGCATTCGCACCCGCGCCAATCGATTTCAGCACAGCGTTATATTTATCGCGCGGATATTTATCCGTTCCGCGGAACATCATGTGTTCGAAGAAATGTGCAAATCCGGTTACCCCTTCTTCCACTTCGTTGCGTGAACCGACACGCACTACAATATAGAATGCTGCAAGTCCGGGACTATCGAACTGCACCGTAACAACATTAAGTCCGTTCGCCAATGTGTGTTGTTGGATGGGATAGGGAAGGATCTTATCCGCTGCGGAAAGCGATCCATTCCATATCACGACAGCCAGCAAGACGGCGGCGATGTTCAACAGAGTTTTCATCTTGTGTCTCCTTAGTGATTTTATAATTGTTTAGCAATGTTAATTTACGTGTAGAAGTTTGGGGAATATTGGTAGAGATGCAAGGAAAAAGTATGTGTGGTTGTTTTTGTCTTTCGCAGAGAATCTATTCTATGGATGTTCGATATGATCACTTGGGCATGACGGAGACGCGTTACCGTTCGTCCGGTTCAAAATGAATGAGCACATCGGCGATTTCGGGAATATTTTTCATCAATATATTCTTCAATGCGTGAGCAACACCGTGCCCTTCTTTTACGGTAATGATTGAGCTGACGGTGATATGCAGATCCACAAGATATTTCATTCCAGATTTACGGACGTGACATTTTTCCGTAGCGATCACTCCGGGAACATCGCGCGAAACCGTACGGATAACATTCACAAGATCATCGTACCGATGTTCATCCATAATCTCGCCAAACGCCGGACGGAAGATGAGAAAACTGTTGTAAAAAATAATTCCGGTTGCAACAAGTGCCGCCCAGTCATCTGCCGTTTCGTATCCTTCTCCCATAAGTAATGCAATGGAAATGCCGATGAATGCCGCCGTGGAGGTTAACGCATCGCTGCGATGATGCCACGCATCCGCTTTGAGCGATGAACTATTAGTCTGCTTGCCGGATTTGCTGACGTATCGGAAAAAGAATTCTTTTATCACGATTATTGCGCCAAGAACGATAAGCGTGTACGGTGCCGGAACTTTATGCGGAGTGATAATGTGTTCAACGCTTTGCACGGCAATAATTACTCCGGAACCGATCAATAACACCACTACGATGAACGTTACGACCGACTCAGCTTTGCCATGTCCGTACGGATGATTCTCATCCGGCGGGAGCGAGGAATAGCGCAGACCGACCAGCACAACAATGGAAGAGAATACATCGGAAGTTGATTCGATCGCATCGGCAATAAGCGCATACGAATTGCCGAAATATCCGACAACTCCTTTAACGATTGCAAGCACACCGTTGCCGATAATACTGAAGATGATTGTTGAGATCGCTTTGTTGGCTGGCATTGTGTAATGTAAGACAGATTTAATGAGAGAAGAAGAAAAATTTTGTAATGTCATCGCGGAAGAATGTTGCGAAAGCTTTCACCGCAAAGGCGACAAGTTGCAAAGATTTTTTTAATTGGTAATCCTATTCAGACTTGCCAAATCTCTAAGATTTGGCAAGTCTAAAAGTCTGTAAACATTACTACTTCAATCCGTATTTCTTTAGATACCGGTACGCAAGAAATGCTGCGCCGCCGGCACTTGCGGCTCCCAACGTAATTCGAAAAGCTTTTTCTGATTTGCTTTGATACAATTGCAATTTCAACGGCGCGGTAAGTTCCACCTTCTCATCGTTGTTCCATGAGAATGATTGAGGCACTCCAGCAAATGTTTGATACAGCGATAGCTGCACGTTTTGTTCCGGCGCGGCAAGTGCAAATGTGAATGGAAGAAAAAATACCGGTTTCGCGTACAACAGTGCAGGATTATCCATTCTCAACAGACTGAGCGTAGTGTCATGCGGTTTCGTGCTCTGCTGCTCTTGCGCAAATGCGGGAAGCGAGAGAGAGAAGAAAAACAATAATGTGAAAAATGTTTTCATTGTCGTATTGAAGAAATTTAAAAACATGCGATACGCTCTTATGTTCAACCAATCCCAAGACGTTGTTCGCGATGTCTGACGACGCTTCTCATCGTCCGACATCTGGCATAGTGAGATGTCGATTTATTTTACAACAATATCCAAAACTATTTCCGGATGTGTCTTTGGTGCATTCACCGCATTGAGAACATTAAACTTTATTTTAACGAATGATAGATGGTGTAAAACTTTTACTTCAATTGAGGTAACGCTGTTTGCTTTTACCGTAATTATATCTGCGTTATTATGAAACGAATATTCACTCTTGTTCTCCAAAATATAATCCATATCGCTGGAATTTTTTATCTTCACGGTCAAGACCGAAGTTTTTTTATAATAGGAACTTTTTTCGACTGAAAGCGACTGTTGTATAAGCGGAATGAGAAATTCATTTCTTCCGATCAATAAATTATTATAATAGACAACCGTTCTCTTAGCAAACAATCCTTCTTTCAAACTCTCGGCGGTTCGTTCTTTTGCAAACACAAGAGTAATAGGGCGGTGTCCACCGTTCGGCACATCGTACTGCCAATCAATCAATCCGTGAATATCCGAAGTTCCCATTATTGTTAAATTATAATCGAGTGCAATCTGTAATGCTTCATCCGAATAAGTGACATCGTTTACCACTTCAATGCCGTCTAATAATTTTTCTTTCAGCAGCAATTTGTGAAGGTCGGTCAGCGTTGCAACGCCGGTCGAGCTTTGTCCGAGCCAGTTCGGATGATTCCAGAATGTGAACGCACCTTGCCGTTTTGCTTCTCTAAATACTTCCACAGAATCCTGAATCAACATTTTATTTGCATCGGTCAAAAAAATTGCATTGCTGTGTCCTGGCGGCATCTTCCGCGTAATCTCCGAACCGTTGATGACGATAAGATTGGTATCTTTTGCCGCATCAAGCGCAAGTTTGTATGCGCGGTTTCTGTCGGGATGCGGAATATCATTTTTGTGCGGCTGATATTCCAGATGCTCCGTCAGTGAGATCGCATCAAGTCCGTCCTTCAATGCTTCTTCCACACGGATTGTAGGCCACACATCGCCGTCCGAAAAAACAGTATGCTGATGAAGGTCGCACTTCAGTGTGATATATCCGGGAATATTCGGAAAGCTGATCGCGCGTTCATGGTTGTGCGGATCGTGAGCAAACGTGAAACATGAAAATAAAAAAATGAAGAAAGAAACAATTAAATTTTTTTTCATAAGCGAATCCTGTTATCCGTGTGTCGTTGCAATGTGTTCTATGTTCCTATTGTGGTTTGTTTTTGTTTTGGCGTAACTACTCAGAAATTATTTGGGATGATGTAAAATTTGTCTATCGGCGATACTACTCAACCTTGCGAAGGTAATAAAAGAGTTTTGCTCAAACCTTCGCAAGGTTTTTTCAAAAGTCAGTGTCTACGACCCATCGGGAATGTGAGCCATTATTTTTTACGCTGAGTAATTACGTCTTGGCATTTATTATTAATGCTCACCATTGTTTTTGTAGATTGTTTCTCCCGACTTCGTCGGGGGCAACCACATAATTTCTGTATGACTCTGTGTTTTACGACTCACCGACTCAATTACTCTTTACTCACTTCACATACGAATCGATCACCTTCTCAATTGCGGCGGAACAGACCGGATCGAATCCAACCAAACTGAGCGAGAACATTCTGCAATCAATGGAAGGACGGTAGATTCCTTTCGACACATATCCAGCACCTTCAAATGTTCCGACAATATTCTTGAACGTTGGATCGTTGATAATGGATTGTCCTGCCTCATATAATGGTTTTCGTTTTTCGTAATAATCGGGTGCGAGACGGTCAAGTTTGCCGCGTAATGCTTCAATGGAATCGTACTCAGCTTTTCTCCACGGCGTGGGAACAGATGTTGACGTATTGACGAACGATTTCCATTTCAAATTCTCTTTGTTCCTTGATGCAGTAAGATTTGGTTCCCACGGCTCAACGCCCGCCTGATAAAAATCGTTGTATGAAACCGATGAGGTATAATATTCATCGCCGAGTCCCGCAAACGAATGACCGAGTTCATGAACAAAAACATAATCCATCTGCCATTCCATTCCCTTTACATCGCTTATTGAAAAACAAGTTGTGTAGAGATTATAAATTCCGCCGCCGCCGTACCGATTGTCGTTCACCAAAATTGCGATTGCATCGTACGGAACTTGTCCGGCAATATCGCGAAGCGTTCTGTTCTCTTCCGTTAACACATACCGCGCGCTGCCGAACGTATCGTACATCGTACCAAGGATATTTTCTTTCCATTCATTTTTTCCCGGCTTATCAATGCCGCTTTCTTTGGATTCTACTTCAACAGTCCACACGTTAAAATCTTTTTTCCGTTCTTTAAATGGCGATACTCCGAACAGTACGTCGGAATAATGTTTTGCATCATCACGGAACTTTTGCAAATCCGCTTTCGCATATCCATCGCCAAGAATTACTAGATCGACTTTCTTCTCCGATGCTCCGTTATTGATCAGTTTCGTGGATTTAAATTGCGGTGTTCGTTTTTGAACGTTCACAACGGAAGAATTGTTTGGATCGATCACCGTGGAGAATAATTCATGAAAGATCATTTGTTTATCGCGGCGCGAAATTGTCAATTGAATCTTGTTCTTCGGGAAAGGAATCCGCGCAGTTTCGTGAAATGTTTTCATTATTCCGGCGAGCGATTCATCCGTTGAATGCCATTCGTTGAATATCGACGAGAAGCCGCGCGCATAGATCATCGCGCTGCTCTGCACATCATACACGCGGAGCATATATTCTCCGTAATTCAAATTGTCTAACAATTGTGTTTTGCTGCCGGACCAGATTCCTTCTTCGTACACTTTGTCCAACGCAAAGATCTCCGTTCCTTTCGTGCCGGTGTGATGATAATCCACACGAAGCGTTTTATCCAGAAAGAATTGCGGAAACTGCTGTGCGTTTGAAATTGTAACAAGAACAAAAAAGAACAGAACATGTTTGATGTTCATTGGAATCCTCACTTTGTTTGTAAAATTATTTTTTACTTCTCTCTTTAATCTTTTCAATCGCTTTTTTTGCTGCGCCGCTTGCACCACCATCTTTTTTGTTTGCGAGAAGTTCCAATGCGGCAAGATGAGATTCGTCACCAACTTCGCCAAGAAATTCCGCCGTGTTGAATTTTATAGAATTTGATTTATCGTTTAACAGAGATACGCATATCGCTTTTACATCATCCCTGTTTTTTCCGTATTTCTTCAAGACATTCATCGCTGTGGTTCGTCCCAATACTTCAGAACCGTATCGAACCTTGAGTAATGCGATATTCACTCCTTCAACAGAATCCAGTTGTGCAAGAGAATTAAGCGCACTGTTTGAAACCTGATTGTTGTACGACCATCCGTTCAGCCGCTGTTTGATGAATGGAATCACATTAAGGGAATCGACTTTGGAAAGCGAAGCGAGCGCATTCGCTTCGGTTGAATAACTTGAATCGTTTAATGCAGCATGCAAAGCCGCTACAACGTCCGGCGATTTTATTTTGCCAAGTTCTGTTGCTGCCGAAGCGCGTACTTTTGATTTTTTATCGCGCAATGCAGCGATCAATGCCTTCTTTTTGACATCCGAATCTGTTTTGATCGTTCCCAAGGCAACAACCGCCGATTGTCTCACTCCCCAGAAATTATCGCTGCTTACCATTTTCGCAATCAGTGGAATATATTCTCCGGCAGTGTCTTGTTTTGCCAATTCAGCAATTGCAGTTTTTCGTGCAACAACATCATCTCCAAGCTCTGCCTGATATTTCCATTCGTTTGCATCTCTGTTTAAATAGGAAACTTCTTTCAATATCCAATTATTCTTATCCAACAAGACAAGATTTGGTTTCATAGTTGAGGCAAGCGTGTAGGTCGATTCTTTTTGAACAATGGTGATACGTTGCGTTCTGCTTCCCATTGGTGTAACAATTTCAATATCCACCGGAGTTCTAAAGACACCGGTTAAACTATCAATCGTCTGTGTCTGTTTTATATTCAACGAAATTGATTTTGCTGAATCGTGGTATGAATACGTAATATCGAATTTTGGATATCCCGCTTTGTACACCCATTGATCGAAGAACCAATAAAGATTTTGTCCTGTAGCTTCTTCAATGGCATTCTTAAAGTCGTCCGTTTCAACGGTTTGATATTGATATTTGGTGATATAATGGTTGATGGCTTTCCAAAATAATTTATCGCCGAGAACAAACCGAAGCATATTCAACACCGATGCGCCGCGGGGATAGATGTTGCTTCCGTACGAGCCGACACTGACGATCGGTTTTCTTCCCAGCGATTTGTCGGTATTGATGCCTGCTTGCTGCGCCAGATACATACGATGAAGGAATTCATCGTTACCGTACGCATATTCAAAATAGAGCGGATCAAAATAACTTGCAAAACTTTCATTTAGCCATAAATGCCGCCAATCCTTACACGTAACAACATCGCCCCACCATTGATGCGCCAATTCATGGGCGATCAAGCTTGTTGCAGATTCATCCACGCGCGAGCGAGCGTTGAATACCGTAATCCGATCCATCAACGTTGTCGCCGAAGTATTTTCCATTCCGCCAAAAATAAAATCTGCTACCACAACCTGCGCGTATTTATCCCACGGATACCGGAAACCGATCTTCTCATTAAAGAATTTCATGATTGCTGCGGTCTGAGTAAAACATGCTTTTGCATCGTCAACGTGATTCGCATACACATAATACTCCAACGGAATGCCATCTACTTTTTCTTTCAGAATCGTATATTCTCCGGCAGCAAACATCACCAAATATGTAACGTGAGGAATGCTCTGCATCCAATGGAATGTTTTGGTTCCTGCTTTTTTATTTTCTTTTTCACTGACTAATTTTCCGTTGGAAAGGAAAACGTAATTACTTTTTACGGTAGCAACAATCTCGCTCGTTGCTCTGTCATTTGGAAAATCCCAGCAGGGAAACCAATGATGATTATCCATATCTTCGCCCTGTGTCCATATCTGCCACGGTTTGTTCGGATAACCGGAATCGGGCTGGATGAAGTACGCTCCTTTTTTCGGGATACAAGTATATTCAATCGTAACGGTCAGCGTATCTTTATAGGAATATTCTTTATCTAATGTTATGCGGATAGATGTTGCAAGTGAATCGAACGCGAGCAATTTTTTTCCCATAGAAACAGATGTGAAGTTCATATTCCCCGCATCAAATTCCACCGATCGAAAATTTGTCAGGTACGGAACGAACGTAGTCGTTGTTTTTCCGATCACCATTTTTTTCGATTCATCAAACGATAATTCGATCTTATAGTGAAGAACATCGTACGATTTATCGCGGGCTTCACCGTTTGATTCAGGTAATTTATTGAAGATCTGGGCAGAGGCGAATGAGCAGAGGAGACAGAATAAAATGGATACGTTTTTCATGGAATCCTTGATTTGGGAAGAAAGAATACCTGTTAATATAGAGAAGGAAAGAAAAAGAAGGAAGAAAAGATTTTTAAAATAGCGTTATTCAAATTTTATCTTATCCCGCTTGTGTTGTGAAGTGCCGAACGTTGCCGTTAATCCTTCAACAAATTTCTTTTTTTCTGCTGCGTTTAAATTTGCTTCTGAATGCATGAGCAAATACAATCCTATTGGCATGGAACCGCGTTGAACTTCTTCGGCGGCTTTGTCGCCATTTTGTTTTTTTCGATCCCATTCGGAAATATTAAAATGCTCTCGTCCTGATGTAACGTCGTTTTCGATCAGCCAGGAAACGGGAGCAATGGTGCTGTACCATGGAAATGCCGTTTCGTTACTATGGCAGTTCGCGCACGCTTTGAAGAATGTTGCGCGGGTTTCCAATGAATTCCATTGCGGTTCTTCGGTTACCGCTGGATTTTCGTGAGAAAGTGATTGTGGAACGAATTGGATTGCAATGAAAACAATCAATACAATTACTATTCCGATCAACGTGATTTTTTTTTTCTCTTTTTTTATCATATACTAAATAGTCGTTCCTTACGTATGTATGTCCGAAGGATTCAGACTGTGTGAAAACTATTATGTAACGCTGAACTCTGTTCGGCGATGTTACTATTTTCATTATTTTCACAATTAAAAGTGCCGACCAGAGGTCGGCAATACACTTTTCACGCAGTCTCACTCCTTTGGAGCTTCGCATAAAAAGTCTTCATCAATACAAGGGTTCTTACTTATTAAGGAGAAACTAAATATTTTGCGATTGCTGCTATAAAAGAGTAGTAACATTTATGAGCAATTTCAACGAAAAAATTTGTTTCTAAGATTGAATTAAAATTTTATAAGGAGATTTACAAACAAAAAAAACGTAAATTACGCCATACAAAAAACGATTCAATCAACAGACATGTACAATGCCATATACCAAAGGAACATTAGCAGGCGATTTTATTGAAGGTGTCCTAACGGAGATTCCCGATGCGATATGTGTTTCGGTGATCAATCTTTCCGCAGGTATGTCGATCGATAGTTATTGTAATACTCCAGATTTCGATCCAGACGTTGCCGCAGTGCATCATACAGAAATTCTTAAAGCAGAACGGAATGCCGTATCGGCACTTCATTTGAAAGATTCCATTAAAGACATCTTTATTACGCTCGATACGCAGATACACATGCTGACACTTTCAAAAACAGGCAAGGCATTATACTATATTGTTGCCGATGCAAAAAAAACAAGTCTTGGCATGGTGCGATCAACGATGCAAAAATTTGCTAAAGGAATTTGATCCGCACTTCTTGTTCGCATCAATCTATACCTAAACAGCAATCCTTACCACTATGAACAACGAACTTACCGCTTTATTACACAAAGCTTATAATGATGGAATCATTACAAGCATTATGCTGAAAAAGATCCTTAAAGCAAAGGACGATCTGAAACTTTCCGATGCTGAATACTATCAATTGGACGATCAGATACGGATTACGACGTATTTAAAAAAAGTTGATGAGCGTAAAGAAAAAGGTGTTGTGTATATTGGTGATCTTACAAAACAATATAAGATCACGGAGGAAGAAAAAATTTTACTGCAAGAAAAAAAAACTGCCGAGCCAAAACCGGCTCCGCCGATCGAACAAGCAAAGCAAACGGCCGAGCTTTCTTCTGCGAAATCTGTTGGTGATATTGTATTGATCGTTGATGATAATCCAAATCATATTGCGCTGACAAAAAAATTGTTGGAAAAGAATGGTTACGTATGCTGTACGGCAGATTCACCGGAAAACGCCTACAAGCAGGCGATTCAAATGAAACCGTCTATCATTCTCTGCGATTTCAATTTCGGAATCGGAAAACGGACCGGACTGGATCTGTTTCATGAGTTGAAATCCAAAAAAATGATTATTCCATTCATCATCGTCTCAGCATATTTTCAAAAAGAATTTGTGGATTATGCGCGCGGAATCGGCGTAACGGACTATCTTACAAAACCATTCGATCCAGAAATTCTGCTCTCAACTGTGAAACAACATTTGTCCGCTAAAAAAATATCCCGATAACAACAGCCGCAGAATTGGGACACTAAATCCATTTTTTGTGTACCATCAGTTATTTACTCAAGTTACTCTCTACGTCTACGACTCGTAGAGCGAAGGCAGGCAAGGCGCAGGTTAAGATAGTTAAGTTCACCCTTCTGAGCCAGAGGCTCATGCGCCTTTGGAGCAGACGCATCCTTTCCCGAAGGGATTGAGACTGTGTAAAAAGTCAAATTTTGTGAAACACATCCCCGAAATCTCAACTCGTCCGCCTCTGGTGGAAGATTTCGGGGATGTTAACGCTGAAAAAATAGTTTTACACAGTCTCAATTCCTTCGGAACCCGTAGGGTTTCTGAGCCGCGTCTCTACGAGATCGTAGATCGAACCAATTTATCACAAAAACAATGTTCTGCGTAACTTCAGTTATTTAAGAAGTTCATATAGATGAGCGTTATCTCAAAGGTAACGGGCATCTATAATAAACCGTTAAACAAAATGTGATTCGCAACCATACCTGCCCGCCGACTGAAAATTATGAAGGCAGGTCAAAGACGCTTCGAGCGGGAAGGTTGCGGATACTACCGTTCAGAAGTTTTTCAGATGTTTCTATGAAATATTTATTCTCCAATCAGTATCTTTTTTTAATTCCATTTATATAGAACCCAGATGAAAATTGCTTTAGTCCACGATTGGCTGACCGGAATGCGCGGCGGTGAAAAATGTCTAGAAGTTCTTTGCGAACTTTTTCCTGATGCTCCAATCTATACATTGCTCCATAATAAAGGAACAATGTCTCCGGTGATCGAATCAAAAAAAATATTTACTTCGTTCATCAATAATCTTCCTGCAAAACAAAAACAGTACAGAAAATATCTGCCGTTGTTTCCTTTTGCAATCGCGCAATTCGATTTGACAGAATACGATCTGGTTATTTCAACGAGTCATGCGGTCGCAAAGAATGTTTGTGTGCGAAAAGATGCGATCCATATCTGTTATTGTTTCACACCAATGAGATACATTTGGGATATGTATGAACAATATTTTGGAAAAGGGAAAGCAGGATTTGGAACTCGTACAGCGATGAAGATTGTTGCGCCATTGTTGCGATGGTGGGATGTAAAGACATCAGCGCGTGTTACATACTTCATCGCAATTTCGGAAGAAGTGCGCGGAAGAATTAAGAAACATTATAATCGTTCATCGGATATGATTTATCCTCCAGTCGATACGGAACAGTTTCAACTTTCCACGAGGGAAGAAGATTTCTATTTAATCGTTAGCGCACTTGTTCCGTACAAACGAGTCGATCTTGCAATTGAAGTTTTTAATGCAAACGGAAAAAAGTTGGTG
>JANONI010000427.1:0-3094 GCA_031420755.1 Bacteroidota bacterium
TGTTTCTGCATGATAATATGGCTTCCTTTTTTGCCGCACTTTCACAAAGCCGTTTGCAGAAAGAATATTGCAAACCTCTTTTCCTGAAAGTAGGAGCAATTTACCCAACGGCAACCTCTAACCGTGTCACATACACTTCACTATGAAGTCGCCGCGCAGTTTCAGAATCTGAGGCAGTTTCAAAAAATAATTCAAGCGCCTCTTTTAAATTCATCCGCGCTTCTTCAATGGTATCACCCTGGCTGGCAATATCCAGTTCAGGGCAAAACGAAACATACCCATCGTTTTCTTTTTCAATAATTGCGGTAAGTGATTGTGTGCTCATATTAACATCTCCCGGTTAAATATACTTATCAAAGGATCAAGAAGCAAAACGAAGCTGATGTCAAGTGTTCATTATGTAAGAACGACGTGATTTTTTTTGAAGATTTTCCTTCTCCAAAGGAGCCATTCGGGCTTGCACTTCAAACCATCCTTTTCTATTTTCAATTACAGCATTGCCGGGTGAATCCGCAGCAAACATTAGCGGGAAACAAAAGATGTCAGACATCTTGCGGATAGACTTGCATTATCATTGCGAGTTTTTATCATGCTTATCACCACGATGTCAGACATCTTACACGATTAAATCCTCATCAAACATATGAAGGAACACGCATGTCCGAAACAGCAGTAAATAATCCCACCACCCCGCCAAACGACTGGCGGGCAAGCGATCAAATGACCATGGTCCAGCAAATGGCGCGCGACTTTGCCGAAAAAGAGATCAAACCGAATGTAATGAAGTACGACGAGTCGCAGGAATTTCCGAAAGCGATCTTTGCGAAGATGGCGGAGCTTGGTTTTCTCGGCGCATATTATCCCGAAGAGTTCGGCGGCGCAGGGCTTACGGTGCTCGACTTTACGGTCATCATCGAAGAGATCGCAAAGGTCGATCCATCAGTTGCGCTTGGTTTATGTGCGCACAACGGACTCTGCGTCAGTCACATCTATAATTTTGCAAGCGAAGCGTTGAAGAAAAAATATCTTCCCGATCTCTGCAGCGGAAAAAAACTTGGCGGCTGGGGTTTGACCGAAGCATTTTCCGGAAGTGATGCGGGAGGAATGAAAACATTTGCAGTGAACGAGGGAAACGAGTGGGTGATCAACGGAAGCAAGAATTTTATTACACATGCAATTTCGGGCGATACGTTCGTCGTCCTTGCTGTCACCGATAAGACAAAGAACAAATCGATCTCGGCATTCATTGTTGAAAAAGGAACTCCCGGATTTTCGTCCGGTAAAAAAGAGAATAAACTCGGAATGCGCTGCAGCGAAACGGCATCGCTGAATTTTGAGAATGTCCGCATCCCTGCAGAAAATTTAATTGGGAATGTTGGTGAAGGATTCAAACAGTCGCTGAGCGTTCTCGACGGTGGCAGAGTTGGAATTGCCGCGCTATCGGTCGGTCTTGCGCAGGGAGCAATGGAAGCGAGCATTAAATATGCAAAAGAGCGTGTCCAGTTTGGCAAACCAATTTCTGATAATCAAGGAATACAATTTAAAATTGCCGATATGGCAATGGAGATCGAAGCGGCTCGTCTGCTAACGCGCAAAGCGGCATCGATGAGAATGGCAGGGAAAGATACGAATCTTGAATCGGCGCAGGCAAAATATTTTGCAAGTGAAGTTGCCACGCGCGCATCGGGCGAAGCGGTGCAGATCCATGGCGGTTACGGATTTACGAAAGATTTTCCTGTGGAGAAATTCTACCGCGACGTGAAGCTGCTGACGATCGGCGAAGGAACAAGCGAAGTGCAGAAGATGGTGATTGCAAAGAACCTGTTGAAATAAAAAAATTAATTTAATGAATAATGCATAATTGATAATTGATAATGAAAAATTAACAATGAAAAGTTATATTTTCGGTAGCCAATAGCACTAAAAAAAACGCTAAAAATAAAAAGCAATGACGAAATAATTATTTTGGCACAAATGAAACAGAAAGTATATATCGAAACATCTGTGTTGAGTTATCTTGCAGCGAGATCAAGCAAGAATAAAATTGTCTCTGCTCATCAAACTGTGACGAAAGAATGGTGGAAGACAGAATCAATTAAATATGAATTATATGTATCTGAAATTGTTTTACGGGAAGCGGGGAAAGGTGATGCTCAAGCTGCAAAGAAAAGACTTGAGTATATAGCGGATTGTAGTATTTTACCAATGAAGGATGAAGTTCTATTTCTCACTGAAAATTTCTTGAAACTGAGTTCACTTCCGAAAAAAGCAGCAGAAGATGCATTGCATATTGCTGTTGCCACGGTTCATCGGGTCGATTATTTATTAAGTTGGAATTGTGCACATATTGCAAATGCAGCAATTCAAAAAGAATTATCAAAAATAGCGATTAGATTTGGTTATGAACTCCCGATTCTATGCACACCATTAGAACTATTTGGAGGAACATTATGAAAAAAGACCCTATTGTAGAAAAGGTTCGAAAACAGCGTGAAGCGCATGCAAAAAAATTCGGGTACGATTTGAAGAAAATATACCGTGATTTCAAGGAAAGTGAAATAAAAAGGAACGCTGGAAAATATCGAATCGCAGAACCATCAGCCGATTATTCTTCACGGAAAAAATAGAGTTGAACAAGAGGCGACATGAAGGAAATTATTTTCGCAACTACTCAGCAGCAATAAAAATATGCCACAAAATCACAAAAGTTCACAAAACTTGTTTTATAAACTTAGTGGAATTTCGTGTTTTTGTGTTTTATGCCAAAGGCATCGAGACTGTGTCAAAAGTCAAATTTTGTGAAACACATCCCCGAAATCTTTCCGCCAAAGGCGGACAGGTGAGATTTCGGGGATGTTAACGCTGAAAAAATAGTTTTTACACAGTCTCCATCCCTTCGGGAGTGGCAACAAATGCTCACGGAAGCTGAATAGTTGCAAAAAATGAGTCAATGAATCAATGGTTCAATGATTAAATTACACGAATAGAAAATTATTATGATCGGTAGCGAAATAAAAAGAGACGAAACCTTCAAGCGGAACGAAGAATTCCACAAGAAGGCGTTGAAAGAACTGGAAGCCAAAGCGAAACAAGT
>JANONI010000428.1:0-4074 GCA_031420755.1 Bacteroidota bacterium
GGTTTCGTTTTCACAATTACGAGACCGTGACGAGGAATCGAAAACTCCATCACAAAAAATGCAGCAACAGCAAGTTTCCGGTTCAACATTATCTGTTGTTATGGATGGACCGGTTGACCCAAAGGAATACATCGTTGGTCCCGGAGATGTGTTTGCCGTGAGTATCTGGGCTGCAGTCCCTTTAAATTTTCAAATTCCTGTTACACCCGAAGGAAGTGTTATTATTCCAACGGTGAACGAGATACAAGTTTCCGGTTTAACGTTAGAAACCGCAAAGAAGAATGTTATTGCAGAAATAAAAAAGAAATATCTTTCCGGTCAGGCATCGTTTACGTTGTTTACCCCAAGAACGTTTATTGTTACCGTTAAAGGGGCAGTTCTTGAAGAAGGAAAACGATTTGTCCAAGCGACAAATCGTGTTGATATTGTTGTCAATTATCGAAAGAGTGAACGTGACCCAATTGATGAAACTATAGCTCAACGTAATATTGTTCTTGAACACAAAGATGGTACCCGACAGATTGTTGATATTGAAAAGTATTATGCAACTCGAAAAACCGAATACAATCCATTATTGCGTGATGGTGATGTTGTCATTATTCCGCAAAAGAAAATAAAAGAAAATTTCATTGCCGTGTATGGTGCGGTGAGCAAGCAAGGTTCTTTTGAATTTGCAGATGGTGATAGTTTGTTGGGGATGCTTTCCATTGCACGAGGTCTCTCAAAGATTGCAGATAGTGGTAAAGTAGTAATTACACGATATGTAAATGAAAGTGGTTCACCTGAACACATCAGTGTTGACCTTCGAAAGATACTATCGGGTGTTCAACCGGATATACTCTTGAAACGTGGAGATCGAATAGTTGTTTACGAACAGTATATTCAACAGCGAGCAACCAGTGTTAATGTTACTGGCGAAGTGATTTATCCTGGGATA
Source organism: Bacteroidota bacterium (assembly GCA_031420755.1). GTDB lineage: Bacteria > Bacteroidota > Ignavibacteria > UBA10030 > UBA8401 > UBA8401. The sequence continues at coordinate 938 of JANONI010000428.1, forward strand.
TATCCTATTTCTCAAGATTCAACCTATCTTTCTGATATTATTCAAATGGCTGGCGGTGTAACTCAATTTGCTTCGCTTAAAAATTCGCAGCTATTTCGCCGTTCAGTCAATCCCTCCGATATTGCAATTGAACGATTGGAGAGCGGGCGCGGTGGAATTACTCCTGAAGATAGTGCCTACTATTATTTAGAAACCGACATCCGTATCAACAGAGAACTTGTTGTAACAGACTTTACAGAATTGATTGAAAAAAATAATTCTTCAAAAGATGTGCTTCTGAGAGATGGAGACGAGATTCGAATTGCTACAAAGAAAAAAACAGTCTATGTTTTCGGACAAGTGGTAAATCCGGGACATATTTTATTTACTGCGAATAAAAATATTGATTACTACATAGCTCAGGCTGGCGGAGTTACCGGTGATGCACGAAGTGATATAAAAGTAATAAAAGCTGCAACACGGCAATGGCTTGATCCAAATAAAACAGTTATTGAAGAAGGTGATTATGTTTGGATCCCGAAAGAACCGTATCGTCCGTTTAGTTATTATTTAACAGTGTATAGTCAGGTGTTTGGAATAGTGACGACGGTGATGAGTTTGATAATTTTAGTAACGAGGTAATAAATTATGGCTGAATATAGAGGTTTTGACATTTTGGATATTCTTGTTTTTATCATTCGAAGAAAACGAATATTATCGGTATTATTCTTTTCATCATTGGTTTTTTCTTATATAGTTATTTATTTCGTTATTGAAGAACAATACGAAGCAACCGCAACAATAATTCCATCCGAAGATGACGGTTCTGGATTGGGAGGTATGTTGAAAGGTTTGAAAGGTTTGCCGATCAATTTAGGTAGTTCGTCTTCAATGAAAACAGAAATAAACCGGTATAATACAATTATTTTTAGCAGAACAACCCTTGTAGAAATTATCCAAAAATTTAATTTATATAAAGTGTATAATATTGATACTACAAACAAAGAATATCAAGAAAAAGCTATCAAGCGAATAAAAAAGGAAATTATTACCAAAGAAACGGATGATGATGCTTTCGAAATAACTGCCCGTTCCGATAATCCTACGCGTGCTGCAGACATTACAAATTTTATTGTTGAAACCTTAAACAATAAGATCATTCAATTGAAGGTCAGCAAATCAAAAGGGAATAGAATATTTTTAGAAAAAAGAGTAGCAGAAATTAGTTCAGAACTTCATTCTTCCGAAGATTCGCTGCGAAAGTATCAGGAAAGTTCTGGTCTGCTCGATGTAAAATCTCAGTTACCCGAATTAATGACAGTGTATAGTACGCTTGAATCAGATTTAATGTCGAAAAAACTTAAAAGAAATGTGTTGGAAAATCTATTTGATAAACAATCTCCTGAAGTGAAAAATCTAAATATGGAGATAAATGAATATCAAAAAAAATTGGATGATCTTCGCTCCAAAGGTGAGCGCGGTAGTTTGATGATTGCAATGAAATCGCTACCGAACACAACATTGGAGTATTTGCGAAGATATAGACAAGTCCAGATAAACAGCACTTTATTGGAGTTTATCATCCCATTGTATGAACAAGCGAAGATTGAAGAGAAAAAAGACTATCCTATTTTACAAATAATCGATAATGCAGTTCCTCCTGCAAAGAAGAATTGGCCGCCAAGGACATTGTTTGCTCTCCTTGGAGCCTGTTTTACGACATGTTCTTTTCTTGTGTTTACATTGCTAAATGGCATTGTCGAACGTTCTGCGAATCCGAAGATTATTTTTCTGCGACAAGAACTATCTGCTCTTTTCACACGCAGATCAACATAATGTTCTCTCAGCATTCAATACTTGCATTATCGCCTCACACGATAGAACTGCGAAAATATATTCCGCATTTTATTTTATTGAATCTTATCTTTCTTTCGGCGATTTTTTTATTTGGCAATAAATTGTATTTGGCGGTTTTATTTTCAGCGCTTCCGCTGTGTCTTGTTGCATTTTTAAATTTTAAATCTGTGTTATATTTTTTGCCTGTTTCATTATTTTTGAACTTCAACGCTTTTGGATTCGCAGCTTCTGAGTGGATTACGTTATTGCTGGTTGTTTCTTTTTTTGCTGTTTATAAAAATATTGATTGGAGCGATCTTGCTCTTCCAATAGTCGTTCCATTCTTGTTATACTATTCTGTAATGATGCTATCAACGATTAAATCTGCCAACATGTTGTTAAGTTTATACTTTATAAACCATTACCTTTTATTCATTGGATTGATGACAATTATGTCTGCGGTTATTGTAAATCAAAAAACAATATTCCGATTACTAACAATCTATCTTTCATTTGTTGCGCTCAATTCAATTCATGTTATTATTCAAGCAGTGTTCACTGGAAAAAGAGTATTTGGCTTTGCCGGTATAATGTTTGTGGATTATGTTGGTATTGGCATTATTTTTTCAGCTGTATTATCGTTATTTAGCACAAGATGGTATTATAGAATACTATTTTTGTCTTTAACACTGTTGTTCACAATCGCTTTGATCCTTACTCAGACGAGAACAATATGGGTTGCAACATTTTCGGCATTATGTGTCATTATAGGTTTTATTGCGATACGGCGTTCTTATTTCGGATTTCAATCCAGTACGTTCCGTCGGTTTACATTACTATTAATTGTTTTTTTAGGCATAGGTCTATCGGCAGCCTTAATATTTAATCCACATACGTTTGGGAGACTTTCCGAAGTGGGAAATGCTTCAGAAGCTGATGTTTCAGAATCAGGGCTCGTTAAAAATTCTCTTGTGTCCAGAGTATTTATATGGCATACCGCCTATAATGCATTTATTGCCAATCCTATTCTTGGGATTGGTGCATATTCATTTCCTTTTTCGTCTCAATATTATTATACGATCCCGAAATATTTTTACAAAATATATGTCGAAAATTTATCACCCCACCAGACTTTTTTTGCTGTTGCTGTTGAAACAGGTTTGCTTGGCTTAATTGCTTTTATCGTGTTATTGATCTCGATTCTGCGATATATTTTCAAAGGAATGCTTACGTCGAATACGTTTGAAGAAAAACGTACCTCTGCTGTATTAGGTGGCGGGGTGATCTATTGCTTGATCTCTATGTTTACAACCGATGCATGG
>JANONI010000429.1:0-2594 GCA_031420755.1 Bacteroidota bacterium
ATCCTGATAACCGTAATCGACTGCGATCTGAACACTGCCGACCAGTGCTTGTTTTACGCCGAGACCAAGCGTCATCCCCTCTTCGGAATCGACCAGGAACATTGACTTATAACCGCCACGAAGCGCAAGAAAATCATTGAATACATATTCGCCACCGAGATCGACACTTTCATAATTGTCGTTCGGATGCGATGCATCGACTGCAATGGTAAGCTTATTGGATTCATCAGAGAAGAGATTGTATGCAATTCCGACTTTGAAGTTCAACGGCAATGTCCATTCTTCTGTCGCAAGGTTAGCGGGAATCTTGCCGTTATTGCCTGTTGTGGTTTCATCAGGATCGGATGTTACAGCCGTTGATGTTCCCGACATCTGCATCTTGGTACCAAAGTTTGTGATCGACATTCCCAGCACTGCGCCATCGAATGGAGTGATGTACTTTACGCCGATATCAATAGCAATGGCACTGGCACTCATTTTCCAAATTTTTTGATAGATGAATTTCGGATTGAACCCAATGGAGAAATGATCTGTTAATTTGATCGCATATCCTACACTGAATGCAATATCCGAAACGGAGAATGTTTCGCCGTTCCCTTCAGGTTTATCGGTGGTCAACACAGCCATCTCGTCGATGCTTGATGCGGTAAACGAAAGTCCGATCGTTCCCATGTCACCAAGCGAGATTGTGCTAGCAAGATAATTATACTGGATGTCGGCAAACCATTGCGTGTGATCGACGAATACCGATCCGCCGCTAATATCGGCAATACCGGCGGGATTCCAATAGAGTGAACTCGGATCGTCAGCAACCGCAACAAATGCACCTCCCATTGAAAGTGCCCGCGCACCTTGTCCGATAGAAAGGAACGGTGCAGCGGTCGTTCCTTTCTTTGATACGTTCGATTTAAATGTCTGAGCAACCGTGATCGATGAACAGAGCATCATCACGATCATAAGAGAGATAATTTTTTCATTTTTCATGCGAAGCATCCTTCGGATAATCATTGTCATTAACTTTCTTATTTAATCACAGCAAACTTGCCGATATGTTCCCCAACATTGGGAGCCTTTACGTGATAGATGTACAGACCGTACGCTACTTCCATTCCGTCGTCAGAAATAAGATCCCACGATACTGCGCCATTGGTTGCCGACGGCAGTTTTTCGATTGACTTTACAAGTGCGCCGGCAACTGTAAATATCTTGATCGTGCATTCTGATGGAAGATTGATGAAATCGATCTTCCGATCTCCGCGTCCGCTTTGATACAATGTGCGCCGTTCCCATTTTGCGGCAGCAACATACGGATTGGGAACAACGGCAATTTTCTTAAGCAAATTCTTTGCAAGAATATTATCCATTCGTGACGAATGTGTTTTGATCTCAAAATAATCTCCCGTAGCGAATGGTTTGCGGGTTTTAATTGCGATCTTATCACCATCGGTCGGGAAGATAGGAGAGGTGAATGGACGAAGCGTGTATGCAAAATTATAGGCTAACTTGAAATTGGACTCATCAACATATGCTTCAAAAATGCGGACCGTATCTCCAACAGAGAATGATCCGTTTCTATCCACATCTTCGATTAAGAATTTATTGCGATATCCGCTGGTCGTATTGGTAATTGTAAAGTTCACCGAGTCCTTGATGAAGTCCGGAAGAATATCGAATGGCGGCGCATCATGCTTTGTGCCCGGGGCAAAGAATTTAACTTCATAATCACCAGGCCATGCGATATTATAAGCCGAATTATAGTGATCGACTTTCACACTCAATGCAACATTCGTTTTACTTCCCGGTACCCAGCCTGTTGCACTATCAATCAATACAACAGACGTATCATTCTTCACCGACACCGTAAAACCGTCTATCGGTGGTGTTGTTGAGGTTAACTTCATATCTTTTACAACAGTATCAACAATGGTGCTCGACAAGATCGTACGTAACACTTTGTATGACGTGGTTTTATAGCTTGGAATAACACCAGTTGCATCAAAAACAATTTTATAGGTGCTTCCCTCTGCTACTGAATTCGGATTAACGATGCTAACATTCATTACACCGGTGCCAATTCCTTGCTTTACCGAAGTTGTATTCCCTTCGATAAGAGCAGGGATATATCCTGCCGCCTGTGCATTCGGTATAACAACCGCACAATTCTGATCCACAAATTTCAACGTACCGCTGAAATCTTCCGATATGATCTTTGTACATTCCGACGGAGTTAATCCGCCGGTCGGACCGTAGAATGGATCCAGTTTTGTCGGAACAACACCCTGGTCATACGATACAAGTGCATAATAATATTTTGTTCCGTTCACTACAGTTGTATCAACGAACGAATTGACCAAACCAGTTTCGTCCCCGCGCCAAAAATGTGCGCCGTTAATACCGACCGGATCCGGACCCTTGATGGTGTCAACAAGATCCCATTGCATAATCGGTTTCCAATACTTTCCTTGTCCTTTCGAATCCGTAACAACTTTCAGATCCTGAAATTCCGGTTCCCCGCTGCGATACAATAAATATCCTTCAAAATCAAATTTCTTTAAGAAGCGGTCATACGATTTTTCGGCAACCGCATCCCAATA
>JANONI010000430.1:0-3450 GCA_031420755.1 Bacteroidota bacterium
ATTATGACGAACTTCTTCACAGTGAAACTAATCTTTATTGGGATTTTTCATTAGATGGAGGGGAAGTAAGAAAAAATGATCCTGAACTTTTAGAGAATGAAACGTGGAATGATGGAGGTTTTGGTGTGGGAAAATTGTCGGTTTCATTTTCAGTGTCAGATTTGTTCCCCGGTAAACCGGCGAGAGCATTTGTGAAACTGCAAGATTTTGCGTCGGGCATTCAGACTGATGCACACAATCTTGCGTTGTCAATTAATAATACTGCAACAAAATACGATTTAGGATTTATCAACAAATATCAGGTCAAAGTTCTCAAGGCAAACTTTTCTTCTTCAGCTTTAAATAACGGCAGCAATACCGTCGATATTCACTCGTTTACAACAGCAAGTTCGATCAACACGGTCATCCGCGATTGGTATGAGCTTGAATATCCCCGCTTCTTAAAAATTACAAACGATTCGATCAATTTTGCATACAATAACTTAACGGCTCCAACGCTAGCAGTTCTTTCGATAACGGGACTTTCGGCAAATACATTCTCTCTCTATAAGTTTAAACTGAACGACAGTTCTGTTGTTAAAATCACCAACTATATCCGCAGTGTTGATACACTCAGGTTTATTGATACGGTCGCAAATGGAACATATTATTTTCTTTTGCGGGAAGATAAAATTCCCGCACCGATCTTTTTTTATAAAAAGAAGTTTAAGAATCTTCGAAGCGCAACCAACAAAGCAGATTATATTGCTATTACGCATCCATATTTTCAATCGGCTGCATCCAATTATATCTCGTTTATCGCTTCCTCTTATGGTGTAACAACAAAACTTATTGATGTCTTTGATATCTATGATGAATTCAATTACGGTTTTTTTGCGCCGGAGCCGATCAGAGAATTTCTGAAATCCACACACACTTATTGGCAGACACCAAAACCTAAAAATGTTGTGTTGATTGGAAAAGGGACGTACGATTTTTATGGAAACAAAACGCGTTATTTTGGAGCGCCGCCAACACTAAATTTTGTCCCTCCGTACGGAAATCCTGTCAGCGATATTTGGTTTGTACAGTGGGATACAATTAGTTCGTTGATTCCACAAATGAACATCGGCAGAATTCCTGCAAAAAATATTGATGAATTTCAATCCTATTTTGCCAAACATCAAAAATATGTTTCCAAAGGTTATGACGAGTGGAATAAACGGTATCTTTTTTTTGCAGGGGGAAATTTTACTGATCCGGGGCAAATGGCACAGTTAAAAGAAGTTAATGACTATATCATTAATAATTTCACAAGCAAGCCCCCGATCGGAGGAAGAATTGCCAATTTTTATAAAACAGTAAGTCCGGTTACGAATTTTGGTCCGTATTCACCGGAGTATATAAAAGATGCTATCGACCAAGGGGGTCTGTTTATTTCGTACATCGGTCATAGCGGTACACAAACGTGGGATAATAGTATTACCGATATTTCTCAGTTGGCAAATATCCGGGACAGGAATCCGATGATCTCGGATTTTGGATGTTCAACGGCAAAGTTTGCCGAACCGGATATTGTTTCATTTTCGGAATTAGCGGTGAACGGATTGCAAGGGCAGGCAATTTCGTACATCGGTAATTCTTCTCTCGGTTTTACGTCAACAGCATTTTCATTTCCTAAAGTGTTTTATAAAAAACTTCTCGTTGATACATCGGCATCGCTGGGCGATGTTCATCGTTTAGCAAAAATTGATTATTTAAAACAAAACGGCACATCAGGAACATACGGTCTTTTTATTAAAACAAATACGTTGATCGGAGATCCTATTGTTCGATTGCCGATTCCGACGAAACCGAATTTTTCATTCTCGAATACCGTAATAACAGTTGCACCGCAGCGACCAACGGAACAAACAGAGAGTGTAACAATCTCGTTGAATTATTTTAATTTGGGGGCTGTTGTCGGCGATTCCGTTGAACTCCTTGTTACTAATAGCTATCAAGGGAGTGTTATTCTTTCCCGCACAGTAAAAAGATCTGTTCCTTTATTCTCTGATTCGTTACTCATCACCATTCCGGTGAAAGGCAAACCGGGAGAACATACGGTAACGATTACGGCAGATCCTTTGAACAGGATAGATGAGATCTATGAGAATGACAATTCGATTGTGTATCGCTTGTTAGTTGCAAGCAGCAGCATCAGAAATTTGTCGTTAACAACTACGTCTAACCAAACAAATGGTAAAATTTTATTTCTGAATCCCACTGTAAGTCCATTGCAATCCCAATTTTTGGTGGATGTCAGTCTTCAGCAATCGTTTGCGCAAAGCAAAAATTATACAATTTCGTATGATACATTTTACACGCGGTTTTCTTTGGACACAACCTATAAAGGGAAGAGAGTGTGGATACGACCGAAACTTGGCAACACGAATTTTGAAGGGTTGATCTATTCTTATTTTGTTGGAGAAAAAGAAAATTATCTACTTAATGACAGTAATTCATTTTCTGTTGTCAGCAAGAATAAATTGAAAATACTTCAAAATAAATTAGTGTTAGACACGAGCACAGTCGTATTTAGCGCAATCTCAGCGGGATTTAATGATGGTAATACGGCGGTTGTTTCTAGAAATGGGCAAAATTTTATTCCGGAAAATACAGTCCGAGGTCACCATGTATGTTTATTTAACGCAACCACGTTAGAATTTATTAACTATTACCGGTTCGATATTTTCGCCGATGCTTCCATAGCAAACTCCTACAAAACTTTTATTGATACATTGACTTCAGATTATATTGTAGCCATTGCGATATCCGATGAAGGGGTTCTGAATTTATCATCGCAATTAAAAGCATCCATTAAAACATTGGGAAGTATTTATATTGACAGTTTAACATTCAGAGGTTCATGGGCGCTCATTGGTCGTAAAGGCGCGCTTCCGGGAAGTGTTCCAGAAAAATTTTCATCGTCGTTTCAAGGGCGCGTTAAAATTGATACGACAATCATCATTCCAAATACAAAAGGTACATTTGAAACGGAAACAATTGGACCTGTAGCGAAATGGAAGAATGTAGAATTACGGTACAACAAGCCGGTCAATACAGAAATCAAATTGAATGTTTTGGGTATTTCAAAAACTTCATCAGTGGACACATTACGTTCAGTTATTGTTGCAGATTCAATGATTGATCTTTCTTCAATCAATGCATCGCAATATCCTTCGATCCGATTGCGTGGAGAATTAAGTTCTTCCACTGCGGGTTCTTCACTCTCAGTTTCTCAAATAGCAGTGAATTATGATATCCTACCCGAACTGGGAACGAACTATCAGGTCTTTAAAGGATTCCATTTGCAGAATAATATACCGGTGCAAGAAATTTCTGCGAATGATTCGATACTACAGGGAGAGAAAATTCAGTTCACGTATCGTGTGTATAATGCAGGAGGGATAACCGCAAAGAATATTCCGG
>JANONI010000431.1:0-7765 GCA_031420755.1 Bacteroidota bacterium
AACTTGATTTCCGAGTGCCGATCGGAGAAGGAATGCAGCTCTTTACAACGCTTCAACGAAAAGGAATTCCGTCGAAATTTCTCTACTTCCCGGACGAAGGACATTGGGTGCTGAAACCGCAAAATTCTGAGTTGTGGCATACAACGGTGTTTGATTGGCTTGCTGACTATTTAAAAAAATAATTATGAAGGATGAAATATGAAATGTTCATTCTTCATAATTCATATTTCAAATTTAACAAATGATAAATTTTACTAAACAGCTCTTAACATTACAAAAAAAATCTACCTCTCTTCTCTGTGTCGGACTCGATACCGATCTAAAAAAGATTCCTGCACATCTCCGATTAAAGAAGAACGGTATATTGGAGTTCAACAAACAAATCATTGATGCAACGAAAGATTTTGCAAGTGCCTACAAGATCAACTTTGCATTCTATGAAGTACTGGGAAAAGATGGTTGGACAATCATCGAAAAAACCCGCGCAATGATTCCTTCCTTGTGCATTTCTATTGCAGATGCAAAACGAGGCGACATCGGTAATTCTTCGTCGTATTATGCAGATGCAATTCTTAATACAATGGAATTCGATTCCATCACCGTTGCGCCGTATATGGGAAAAGATTCTGTGCTCCCCTTTCTTGAACATAAAAACAAAGGTGTCTTTCTTCTTGCACTGACGTCGAATCAAGGTGCGTTCGATTTTCAATACAAAAAAATAGGAAACAGACGATTGTTTGAAGAAGTGATCACAACATCGCAGCAGTGGAACATGCATAAAAATCTGGGATTCGTTGTTGGTGCTACAAAATCAACAGACATTCAGGTGGTAAGAAAACTTGCGCCGGATATTCCGTTCCTCGTTCCGGGAATTGGTGCACAAGGCGGAAGCGTTGAAGACGTTATTCGATACGGCTGCACAAAAGACGGCTTTGGCGTTTTAATCAATGCCAGCCGAAGTATTCTCTATGCGTCAAACGGAAAAGATTTTGCCGAAGCCGCGCGGAGCGAGGCATTAAAATTGAATAACGAAATAAATTTTTTTAGGAATAAATTTTTTTAATTTTACAACTGCAGGTCGGCGTTAACGCCGACCTGCCAACTTTGTGATTATGCACGAAGACCTTCTTCGACATATCTGGTCGAAACAACTTTTCGATTCAACTCGGCTCGTTACTACCGATGGACGATCTGTTCAAATTATGACCGCCGGAACATTGCATCGCGGCTGTGGTCCTGATTTTCGTAACGCAACAATCAAGATTGGTGAAACAAACTTCTCCGGCGATATTGAGTTTCACCGAACAGTTGACGATTGGGAATTACACAATCATCACACCGATCCGAATTATAATTCGGTTATTCTTCATGTAGTGCTTCAAGGAAAAGTACAAGAGACAGAATCCCACAGCGGACGAAATATTCCTACACTGATTCTTGAACCATTTCTTCTTAATACTGTGAACCAACTTTCTGATCAATTATCGCGCGAAGAATTTTCATCGAAGAAGAACGGGATCAAATGTGCAAATTTCAATGATTCGGTTGGGGCTGGCTTGTTAAAAGAATGGATACGCACGTTATATCGAGAGCGATTGCAGGAAAAAGTGCTTCGTCTGCATGAACGATTGTGCGATATCATCATCACTCAGCGGCGCATCATTGGTGAACCGCATCCGCCGTACGATAATATTGTTTGGGAAATGGTTGACGATATTCCTCTTCCCGATGCGAACATTGATAAGCAGCTTTTCAAACAAAAAATAGCATGGGAACAATTATTGTACGAAGAAGTGATGGATGGTTTGGGATATTCGAACAACCGCGAACCGATGAAAAAACTGGCGGATAATATTTCGTTGATTTCGCTGATTGCGCTGAATGAAAACGCAGATGGAAAAGAACTATCCTCCATACAGATCGAATCAATTCTCTTTATGGCATCGGGATTGCTCCCTTCGCTCAACGAAATACATGATCAGGATTCCAAGGTTCACATTCACTCACTTCATTCAGCGTGGAGTGAATTAGCAAAGAAAATTCCTCTTTCTCAGATAGATCATCTCGAATGGAATTTCTCTCCCACTCGCCCGTCAAACTTTCCGACGATACGGATTGCAACAGCAAGTGCGTTTTTACAAAAACTGCTTTACCAATCGTTGTTCAAGTCAATCATTACAGTAGTAAGCGGAAAATATTCTTCACCGCAATCTAAAATTGAACAATTGACGAAACTATTCGATGCAGGTGATCATTCCTTTTGGAATTATCACTACTCATTCACTGAAGCAACGCACAAAAAACATTCGATTCTCGGGGAATCACGCACATATGACATTATAGTAAACACAATCGTTCCGTTCGTCTGTTTATATGCAAAAGTATTCGGCAAAGAGAATATTTTCGAGCATTGTTTGAATATTGCCGTTGAACTTCCTCTGCTTGAAGATAATTCCATTTTGAGAACGATGAACAAACAATTAGTAAAGGATAAACTAAAAATCGAATGTGCTTACCAGCAGCAAGGATTAATTCAATTACATAAGCGATATTGTATTGTTGAACGTTGCGGTGAGTGTGAAATTGGAAAGATAATATTCAAAGATAAAATATATCCCCGAAATCTTTAAGCTTTCGGGGATATGAAATTACAGACTATGCCATATCGAAAAGAACAATTTGAAATGAATACGTTCTACCACGTTTATAATCGTGGTAATAATAAAGAAGTTATCTTTTTTGAAAAAGATAACTATCGATATTTCTTGCAAATATTCAAAGAGTATCTAACAGAAAATGCATTATTATTGCATTCATATTGTCTGATGCCAAATCATTATCACACAATAGTAGAAATAACTGATCGTCCTGAACTCTCTACCCCGCTTCAGCACTGTATAATTGCATATGTTAAAGCGATCAACAAACGTTATAACCGTGTCGGACATTTATTCCAAGATAGATTCAAAATAAAGAAAATTGACAGTGCGGAATATTTACTACATCTTTCACGGTATATTCATAGTAATCCTCTGATGGCTAAATTTGTATCCTCGGCTGAACAGTGGCAATATTCGAGTTACAAGAATTATATTTCTGAGATCGAAGAAGCCGGGTTGACAACACAATTTATTCTTTCGCATTTCAAAGATAAACAAGACTATAAAAATTTTGTTGAATTATTTGTGCAAGATAAGTTTAATGAAATGAATAATGAGTTATGGTTAGAATAATATTTTATAACACTTCACATCCCAGAAATCTCTAAGATTTCGGGGATGTAGATTTCTACATAAGCGATATTGTATTTTTGAACGGTGCGAGAAGTGTGAAGTAGGGAAAATTGTGTTTTGAATACATCCCACAAACTTATTGATGAGTTCAGTTAATAGTTCGTATTTAGGTGCGTAAAATAAAAACCTTGCGAAGGTTTAGCCAAATATTTCATAACCTTCGCAAGGTTATAGTAATTTTTGATAGTTTGGCTACGAACTATTAAACGGTCTTATTAATTAATAAGTTCCGCGCACTTTCCGACACGGTCGAAGACTTGTTGAGCGAACAAGTGAAAGGGCTTGGACTTTAAATGGTGTTTGGGATATTCACTGATGATAATAGTAATAAAAAAAATATTTAGTCCTCTTTTTTTTTCTTTCCTCACAATTGTTGGCTTAATTGTGCTGTACTTTAGCGCAGCATTTATCTTGGCAATTATTCCCGTCAACACATCGGTTCTGCAATCCGGAAATGGATTCGTTACTATTTATTTAATCACCAATGGCGCTCATACTGATTTTGTTTTACCTGTCAAGAATGAGTACAAAGATTGGTCCTATCTGATCGCGTACACGCAATCCCGCTCCGAAATCAGTGATCAGACCTATATTGCGTTTGGCTGGGGCGATAAACAATTTTACATGGAAACACCAACGTGGTCCGATTTGCGGGTAACAACGGCATTCCGCGCGCTTTTTTTTCTCGGCACTGGTGCCTTGCATGTTACCGTTCACGAAGGGATACAAACCGGTGAGGGGAGCGTTAGCGTACATATTTCAAGCAAACAGTATCAACAGATCGTTTCGTATATAGAAAAAACTTTTCAACACGACAGCACCGGAAATGTTATTCTCATTCCGAATATTTCGTATTCGCCGTTCGATTGTTTCTTTGAAGCACACGGAACTTTTTCGTTGTTCTACACGTGCAACAGTTGGGTAAATGTTGGACTCACGCAAAGCGGTTTACGCGCGGCGGTATGGACTCCGTTCGATAAAGGAATATTTTATCATTATCAAAAGGGAACAAAATAATGCGGAAGTTTAGGATAGTATTTTTTTTACTGCTTGTAACGCTTCCCGGAGCCGCACAACGATTTCCGGAACGGTGGTTTACACTTAATCCGTTATTCAACAAACCGAACGGAAAAGAGAATCTTGGCTGGAGCGTAATGCATTCAAGTTTTGGGTGGGGCGAATTTGGCGCTTATCGAATTGTGCGTGACGATGAGCATGCATGGATTCAACGGCTTGGAGTATTCGTAGAATTTTTTCGCGTCAATGAACACTCCAGTTTCGGATTTGTCAGCACCATTGAATTCATCGCCAATCCGCAGAACGACATTCGTTTCAATCCACGTGCAATTTTTTGGGAAGAAGGATTTCTCTTCTCGCAAAAAAATTCCGGAGGTTCGTACTGGCAGGCAGGATATATGCACCGGTGCAAACATGATGTGGATAATGCAAACATTCAGCGAGAGCGTTCGTTGATCTACGGAAGTATTGTCGGAAAATATATTCTTCCGGTATCATTCGAATCAAATTCGGCACAAGCACTGCTAACACTTCGCACCGATATTTTTACGCTGCGTCAAGATGATCGACAGCCGGAAAATTTTTCTTCCCTTTTACCCAACTACAAGAGTTTATTTGCGGCGGCGGGATATCTCTTTCATGTTCGTGCATCATCATTACCGCCCCCATTTGGATTGTATGGTACTATCTGGAGTTCTCTAAATATGTACGGCACGAAGCAGGAAATATTTTTGGGAGTTGATAATATATCTTCCGTTCTTTTCCAAGGAGGAATCGGCGGCGGGATTTCCGTTGAAGGAAATGCGCGGCTGCGGATTGGCATTTCGTATGAATATTCACCGGACACGGGAATCAATCCATTTCCAGAGCAGGCTCATCTTCTTGCGCTGAGCATTACGATTACTCCGATGAATGCGATTTGGTAGAAGTGAAATAAACGTCCCGCGCACTTTTACTTGTTCGCCGGTTCTTTGGCAGAAAGTGCGAGGAACGTTTATTGTGCGTTGGATTTATTACGTTAGGGCGGTTCTAAAAATGTAAATATTCTCTGCGAACTCTGCATTATCTTTGCGTTCTCTGCGTTAAATTTTTAAAAATACTAATTTTTAGAACTGCCCATTACTCAAATGCCTGATTCCTGATCATTTTTGTCATGTCGTACGGTGCAGGCGAGCCGCCGAGATATTTGTGAAACCAATCCAAATGCGCATTGTAATAGAGCGGCATAGATTTTACCGCACTCGGCCAATGTCCGTCGTTCGGAAATACGATTAACCGCGACGGCACATTCATCTTTTGCAGATCAGTAAAAAATTCCAAACTCTGATTATAGGAAACGCGGTAATCCTTTTCCCCCGTAATAACCAAACACGGCGTTTTGAAATTCTTCACAAAATTATTTGGCGACCATTTTTCGTACAGATCGCTTTCCCACGGCGCGCCGCCGAAGTCCCATTCAGGAAACCATAATTCTTCTGTCGTTCCATGCATTGCTTTAAGATTATACACTCCCATCATCGAAGAGATTGCTTTGAATTTTGTCGTGTGTCCCTGCAGCCACATCATCATATATCCGCCGTAACTCCATCCCATCGCTCCCATTCGCTCGGCATCGACAAAAGGAATTTTAGAAAGAGAATCGGCAACCGCCATTACGTCTTCATATACTTTTCCGCCCCAATCTTTAGAGATCGCCGCAGTAAAATCCTGTCCATATCCGGTTGAACCGTGCGGATTTGGAAATGCAACAATGTATCCAGAGCCGGGATACACTTGCCAATCGCCGCGAAAGGCATCTGCCCATTGCGACTGCGGTCCGCCGTGCACGTTAAGAATGAGTGGATATTTTTTCTTCGAATCGAAATTATGCGGCTTCACAATAAATGTATGAATCTTTTTTCCGGTTGGAGATTGAATCCACAGTTCTTCTGCAGGACGAATGTCAACAACATCTTCAACGTGTTTATTGAAAGTCGTTAATCGAGTTGCATTTTTTGCAACACTTTTTTCAAGCGATGCTTTCCATACTTCCACCGGTTCTCCGACAGAGCGTCTTGTATAGACAACCGATTTGCCATCAGGAGAAATCTCGAACGCATCAATTGTTTTCGCGTTCAACACAAGCGCGATCTTTTTTGTGTTCACATCGATTGAATACAGTGGAACATTTCCCTGAACCTGAGCGGTGAAGTAGATTGATTTCGAATCCGGCGCCCATTGATAATCGTTCACCCAATTGTCGAATCTTCCTTCGGTGAGCATTTCAATTGCACCCGTTGCTCTATTATAAATCGCAAGACGGAAAAGATCCGCTTCAAACGTGGGAATTGTCTGCATTTTGAATGCGATATATTTTTTATCGGGAGAATAAACCGGTTCATCATCATACGCAAGATTTGCTTTCGTGATATTCGTTGCGTTGCCGCCGTTAATCGGAACGATGAAGAGATCTTTATTCGTCGATTCAGCTTCGCGGATGTCGTGGTTAGAAACGAAACAGACTTCACTTCCTTCGGGAGAAATCATCGCAGCACCCATTCCAAAACCCGGAGCATCATAATCGCCTGGGGTCAAGGCACTATATTTTTTTGTTCCAAGATGAAAATAAAACGTATGAGTGCGTTTTCCTTCTTGCCACGAAGTCCAATGACGATACAATAATCGGTCTGCCATATATGCTTGAAGAGGACCTTTTTCTTTTTGATCATTCGTTTTTTTGTTTGCCGCATCATCCGCGCTAAACTCCGGATATACTTCCGATGCAAATATAAATCCTTTTCCATCCGGAGCAATTTGCACATTCGCAACTCCGGTCGAAATATCAGTTATTTGTTCCGGCTCTCCTCCCTCAAGAGAAAGTTTCCACACTTGTGTTCCATTCTTTCGTGATGAAAGAAAGATCAAAGATTTTCCGTCAGGCATCCATTGCGGTTCATAATCTGCAGCAGAATTTGACGTCAATTTTCGTTGATTTGATCCGTCGCTGTTCATCACGTAAATATCAGAATTCGTTTTTCCTTCAGCAAGAAAGCTTTCGGTTACCGTAAAAGCAATTTGCTTTCCGTCCGGAGATATCTGCGGAGCACCGACACTTTTTAGTTTATATAAATCTTCTATTGTGAATGGTTTTTTCTGTGAGATCACAAGTGCGGTGAGACAAAAAAGCAAAATAACTATTTTTTTCATGTGCAGACCTTTCTATTTTTGTTCTATCAATATACTAAAATCTTTCTTTTTGTGTAGAAAACAATTCTCGCATATACACTGAAAGTAAATTATATTGGATGAGCAAGAAAACCTGAGATTAAAATATCTATGAACTGGCTCCTCCACATCGAAACCGAATTGCAACGCATCCAACCGAATGAAAATCCGGGACGCACACGCACGATTGCGCGGCGCATTGCCGGAATTTCGCTTCAGCAATTCTATCACCAGTCATCCGAAGATTTTAT
>JANONI010000432.1:0-7045 GCA_031420755.1 Bacteroidota bacterium
GGTGGAAAGCAGGTCGAGGGTCTTTCCAAGTTAGTGAAAATGCGATAGCGAAAATGTATATTTAACAAGAAAGATGATTATGCAAAATTTCCTTTTAAAAACAGAACCAACGGAATATTCGTTTGACGATCTTCTTCGAGATAAAAAGACTGTCTGGAGCGGAGTTTCGGCAGCACCCGCATTAAAGAATATCCGTTCGATGAAGAAGGGCGATCGTGCGTTTATTTATCACACCGGAGATGAAAAGCAAATTGTCGGAATAGCGAAGATCATCTCTAATCCATATCCGGATCCAAAAGAAAAAGATGAAAAGTTGGTTGTTATCGATATTCAAGCAGAACAAAAACTTAACCATCCCGTAACGCTTGCAGTTGTTAAAAGCAATAAAGATTTAACATCAATGCCATTGGTTAGAATCGGCAGGCTTTCTGTCCAACCTGTAACGGATAGAGAATGGGATATTATTATTTCACTAAGCAAAAATATAAAATAATTATGAAGAAAATTATTGTGCTATTAGCGTTTGTAGTTCTGTTATTCAACGGATGTACGGAAAAATCGATTGAACAACAAACAGAAACAAAGATTCTTGCTTCCGTTAAAGAATTGCAAAAAAAATATGCACCGGATAAACGGGTAGCAGTGTTCACTATTAGAACCTACGAACTTGGGAACAAACTGATTGTTGTTGGAGAAGTTGAAAAAGAAGATGCGAAGAAAGAACTATTCGATCTTCTTACAGCAGAAAAAAAAGAGATTGTTGATAGTGTCATAGTTCTTCCTGATGAAAAATTAGGGAACAAAACGTATGGAATCATTACAGTGAGTGTTGCCAATATGAGAAGCGAACCGAGCGAAAGTGCGGAACTTGGAACACAGGTTTTGATGGGAAATATCGTTCGTATTTTAAAGAAAAAAGGGGGGTGGGTCTATATTCAATCTCCGGATAAATATCTTGGCTGGGCTGATCCGGATCAAATGATTCGTCTCTCGAAAAAAGAAGCTGAGGACTGGAGCAACGCAAAAAAAGTATTTGTAATAAATTATTTTGGATTTGTCTTGCAGCAGCCAACCGCTCAATCGTTTCCTGTCTGCGATATTACAGGAGGAGCTCTCTTAAAAGATTTAGGAACAACATCCTCGTGGAGGAAAGTAGGATTAGCTGATGGCAGAGTTGGGTTCATTCAAAAATCTGCCGTGATAGAATATCAGCAATGGGGAACAAAACTTGTTCCGATTGCAGACAATATAGAACGCACAGGAAAATATCTTTTGGGTGTTCCGTATTTGTGGGGCGGAACGTCGCCAAAAGGAGTTGATTGTTCAGGATTCACCAAAACGGTATTCTTACTCAACGGTCAATTGCTAAATCGAGACGCAAATCAACAGGCGGAACAAGGCGAACCGATTGATCCGGGTGCTGAATTTGAAAACTTGAAGAAAGGCGATCTTCTGTTCTTTGGACGAAAAGCAGAAAATGGAAAATCTGAAAAAATTGTTCACGTCGGCATCTATTTAAATAATCGAGAGTATATTCATTCATCCGGAAAAGTACGAATAAATAGTTTCGATCCTGATTCTCCGATCTTTGAAGAGTATAATTTGAAACGATTTGTGCGTGCAAGAAGAGTGATTACATCAACGCCGCACGTTGCCGAAGTAAAAATGCATTAATGATTGACGTTGCGCAGGAAAGCATTCACCGCGGATTACATGGTAAAAACACAGATTTTCACAGGTCTAATCCGTGAATAAAAATCCTTTTTTGTATAGGACTTGTAGAGCGTAACATGAGTTGTTCATAGATATTTTTGTTAATAGCTTAATCCTCAGACGTATGTCTCTCCGTTTTCTCTTTATCGATTTTAATTCTTTCTTTGCTTCTGTTGAGCAGCAGGAAAATCCTACGTTGCAGGGGAAACCTGTTGCTGTTGTGCCAGTCGTGGCAGAAAATACTTCATGCATTGCCGCGAGTTATGAGGCGAAAAAATTTGGGATTAAAACAGGAACTTCCGCACGAGAAGCAAAAGAACGTTGTCCGGAAATTGTTATCCTTGGCGCACGCCCTTCATTATATGTGCACTATCATCACAAACTTGTTGCTGTTGTTGAATCATGCATTCCGGTTCACGTCGTAAAATCAATTGATGAAATGGCGTGCGAACTCAGTGGAAGTCAAAAGCAAAAAGAAAATGCCATTGTTCTGGCAAAGAAGATTAAACACGAAATAGCAAAAAATGTTGGTGAACATATAAAGTCATCCATCGGAATTGCACCGAATATTTTCCTTGCAAAAACTGCATCCGATATGCAAAAGCCGAATGGTCTTGTTGTAATTGAACTGAAAGATCTTCCTGCCGTTTTATTCCCTTTGGAATTAAATGATCTTACTGGAATCGGCCGGAATATGGCAAAGAGATTGTACCGAAACGGAATTTATTCTGTTGAACAGTTGTGGAATGCGGATAAAGGAATGCTCCGTAAAGTGTGGGGAGGAATAGAAGGAGAGAGAATGTTTGAACGGCTTCGGGGAATTGAAGTTGCTGTTCCCACAACTCATCATACAACCATTGGACACTCACATGTTTTAGCTCCTGCAGAGCGAAATCTTGAAAGTGCCGTATCGGTTATGCACAGAATGTTACAGAAAGCGGCAATGCGATTGAGAAAACTTGGATGTAGAGCTTCTAAGCTCGCAGCGAGCATTCGATTCTACGACAAAAAGGAGTGGAATGACGATATTACGATTAGCGAAACTTCCGATACTTTGCAATTGACCAACGCACTGAAGGCACTGCTTGAACGCAAACCAACAATAAAAGAAAAACCGTTGCAAGTTTCGGTAACGCTATTGCACTTAACGCCGGAGAAAGAGCATACCCGCTCGATGTTCGAAAATGAAGATCGTTCTTCGGCATTGTTTTCAGCGGTTGATGAATTGAATTTCCGGTTTGGGAAAGCTGCGTTGTACTTCGGTGGAGCGCATACAGCTTTGGAATCTTCTCCCGCAAAAATCGCTTTCAATCATATTCCTGATATTGAAATTGAAGATGGGAAAGGGGGGAGAGCGAAGAAGAAAAAAGAAAAAAATCCTGAACAGCGAACGGACAATATCAACGATAATGATATTTAAACTTCAGTTCGTTCAAGTATTTATTTTTCCCGCTCCATCACAAAATCAATGAACATTTCAAGCGATTGTTTTGCCTCTGTTTCAGGAAATGGTCGTAAACATTCCCGCGCGGCACTCCCAAAATCGTGGGCGCGCTTTTCAGCATATTGAATTCCGCCGTTTCGCCGTACGAAATCAACAATAAATTCCACATCCTTATTCGATGCACCGCTTTTGATCATCTTTAAGACTTTGCGTGATTCTTGTTTGGAGGATTGTTGCAGTGCATAAATCAGCGGCAGTGTGATCTTCTTTTCCTTCATATCCCCCCCAATCGGTTTACCGAGAATACTTTTTCTGGAAGTGAAATCGAGAATATCATCTCGAATCTGAAATGCCATCCCGACGTTTTCGCCGTAATCTTTCATCAATGTTCGTTGTGCCGGATCTTCGGTTGTGCTTGCCGCACCGATCTCTGCACATGTAGAGAGCAATGAGGCAGTTTTATTGGAAATGATCTTTAAATATGTTGCTTCGTCCATATTCAATTCGCGGCTCTTTTGTATCTGCAGTATTTCTCCTTCGCTCATTCTACGGACCGAATCTGATGTTACTTTAAGAAAATAAACATCACCGTGATTTAGCGAGATCATTAATCCCGTGGAGAGCAAATAATCTCCCATCAATACGGCAATCTTGTTTTTCCACACGGCATTGATGGAAGCAAGTCCGCGGCGTGTATCTGCATCATCAACAACATCATCGTGCACAAGTGTAGCAGTGTGAAGAATCTCCACAAGTGTAGCTCCGCGAAATGTACTTTGATTGATCGCGCCGCATGCTTTTGCAGACAAAAAAACAATTACCGGACGAATGCGTTTTCCTTTTTGTTTCACAATATACCGCGCAATCGTATCCTCAAGCGTTACGTTGGAACGCATTGCATTCTTAAAGAAACCGGCAAACTCTTTTATCTCGTTCTCTACCGGTTTTTTGATCGCATCTAAATTTTTTACAACAGATAGACCCATTTATTCTTTCACTGATGCGGATTTTTTTTGAGCAAATTTTGAAATGAAAATGCTGAACTCATATAAGAGAATCATTGGAGCTGCGAACAGACTTTGTGTTATTATATCCGGCGTGGGTGTTATTATTGCGGCAATGATTAAAATACCAACAATTGCGTGGCGTCGATATTTTTTCATAAACTTCGGCGTAAGAAGTCCTATTTTTGTTAGAAAAAAAGTCACCATAGGAAGTTCAAACACTAATCCGGATCCAAGAATAAGAGTCAAGAGAAAACTGATATATTCATTGATAGCGATATTTAATTGAAAGACATCTGTTCCAAATGTAGAGAAAAATTTCAGCGCAGTCGGAACAATGACAAAATATGCAAAAGCAATTCCGGATAAAAAACAAAGTGATGTAAAAAAAACGATACCGAAGGCGTAGCGGCGTTCATTTGGCATCAAGCCCGGGGCAATAAACTTCCATAATTGATACAAGATAACCGGCATTGCCGCAATAATTCCGGCAACGATGACAACTTCCATATACGTCATCATTATGCCGTATGGAGTGAGTACTTGGGCTTTTAAGCCGACAGCAAGCAGCGGCGCAAGCAATACTTCTTTCACAAGAAAATCTGCAAAAAAAGCAGCGACAACGGAAAAACCAATCACGGCAAGGGCGGCGCGGACAATTCTCATCCGCAACTCCTCTAAATGATCGAGGAATCCCATTTCTTTTTCATCTCCGTGTAATTGATCGTTTGGCATTGAAAGTAATTCTATTGCAAATTGTTATATAATGGAAAACCAAGGCACAGGTCGGCAACTTTTTTCTTTACCGATTCATACACATTGGGCTTGCCGATATTTCTCAGCACTTCATCGATAAGATCTCCGACGATAGTCATTTCATTCTCTTTCATTCCGCGTGTGGTCAACGCAGGTGTACCAATTCTAATTCCGCTTGTAATGAGTGGAGATTTATCGTCAAATGGAACTCCATTCTTGTTTACGGTAATTCCTGCTTCATCAAGTGCTTCTTGTGCATCTTTACCGGTAATGTTCTTGTTTCGAAGATCAAGAAGCATTAAATGATTGTCTGTTCCATTTGAACAGATCATATATCCTTTTGACATTAACTGTGAAGAAAGTGCTTGTGCATTTTTAATAATCTGCTGGGCATAGATCTTAAAATCAGGCTGTAATGCTTCTTTGAATGCAATTGCTTTTGCGGCAATAATATGCATCAACGGTCCGCCTTGAATTCCCGGAATGATCATTGAATCTAATAATTCCGAAATCATTTTCGTTCTGCCGGATTTTGGCGCAACAATGCCGAACGGATTCTCATAATCTTTTCCCACAAGAATGATTCCGCCTCGCGGTCCGCGTAAAGTTTTATGTGTTGTAGAAGTTACGACGTGGCAATGAGGGATAGGATCATTCAATAAATCAGCAGCAATTAATCCTGCGGGATGAGCAATATCAGCAAATAGAAATGCTCCAATCGAATCTGCAATCTCACGGAATTTTTTGTAATCAATATTTCGCGAATAGGCACTTGCCCCAACGGTGATCAATTTCGGTCTTTCGCGTTTTGCAGCATCTTCTACTTCGTTATAATCAATAAAGCCGGTCTCTTTTGAAACGCCGTATGCAGAAAAGTTATACAGTTGTCCGGAAAAATTTACGTTCGAACCATGGGTAAGATGTCCGCCGTGGGAAAGATTCATTCCCAACACCTTGTCTTCCGGTTTAATGAATGTGAAATAGACCGCCATATTTGCTTGAGAACCAGAGTGTGGCTGAACGTTCGCGTATTCAGCACCAAATAATTTTTTCACACGGTCGCGTGCAATATTTTCTACAACGTCAACGTATTCGCATCCTCCGTAATATCTTTTCCCTGGATATCCTTCGGCATATTTGTTTGTAAGAACAGTTCCTGCCGCTTCGAGAACTGCTTCGGATACAAAGTTCTCCGATGCGATCAATTCCAATTTTGTATTTTGACGATGCTGTTCGTTCTTAATTGCTGAAGATATTTCCGGATCGAATTGTTGGATGTGACTCATAGATTTTTGTTGATAAAGTTTCGAGAAAGAGATTGGCTGCTATATAGTAAAACAGATAACGAATATTATCTTCCGGTAAGGGAATGGATCTTTTCAACTCTTCGGGTATGACGTCCGGCTTCAAAATTTGTATTCAGGAAAGTCTTGATCATTTCTTCTGCAACTCCCCATCCCACAAGCCGTTCGCCAAAACACAATACGTTCGCGTTATTGTGTTTACGAGAAAGTTCTGCCGCCGTTACCGATTCACACGCAGCAGCGCGAACGCCTTTATGCTTGTTGGCAACAATTGAAACACCAATTCCAGAACCGCAAATAACGATACCGCTTTCACATTCGCCGTTCGAAATCGATTCGGAAGCCGCATGAGCAAAATCAGGATAATCGACTGAATCGAGAGAGTGTGTTCCAAAATCTTTGAAGTCAAGATTCAATTGCTTGAGCAAGAATTTTACTTTTTCTTTGTATTGGAATCCTGCGTGATCGCTGGCTATTGCTATCATACTGTTCTCACAATGATATGATGTTGTGTAAACTGAATAAACTTTGCGAAGGTTGTCTGAAATTTTTATAAAATCTTCGCAAGGTTTTATATGTTTCCGCAAGGTTTAACGCTATTCCATACGGGGTAGCAGACAGTAAGAACTAATTACTCAATTTCCGGCTGGATGAACATCAGCTCAGAAGCGGAAACTGAAACGGTAAACCGTAACACTGAATCTTTAATTAAGGATGATGCTGTTGTTCCTCGGATTCCATATTCAACTGCAAGATGCATCCGAGTTTCAATGCTCATCGGGAAACTCATTCCTGCCGAACCAAATAGTTCGTTAATAGATTCA
>JANONI010000433.1:0-2580 GCA_031420755.1 Bacteroidota bacterium
CTATGAAACTGATCTTTTCCATTTTTTTTCTTACGACCATGGTCTCTGCTGAAATTCCACAGATTATTCCCACACCGCAAACGATCATTGAGAAAAATGTTCAATTCAAAATAACTTCTGCAACAAAGATTGTCATAGGGAACGACAATCAAACCGTACAATTCATCGCTCAACTGTTGAACGATGAACTTTCCGTGTACAAGGAATCGCTGTTGAAAGTTGTGGATGAAAAATCGGTGCGGAAGTTGACATCGAATTTTATTTTTATCGGAAAGCCGGCATCGGAATACGGTAAAAAATTTCTTTTGGAACGAAAAGGAATATTGACTCCCGCAATGAAATCAGAAGGATATTTTTTGGATGTTGATGCAAAAGGCGTTGTTATTATTGCAGAATCCGACAAAGGATTGTTCTACGGAGTGATGTCGCTTATACAAATGCTTCATTTCGAAAAAAGGAGTTTGATAATTCACGGTGCTTCAATCCATGATTACCCGTTGCAAAAAATCCGCGGTATTACGGATGACATCAGCCGTGGACAAATATCAACACTAGAAAACTTCAAAAAGATCATTCGATTTTGCGCCCGCAATAAAATGAATATCTATTCACCGTATTTGGAAGATGTCTTTCAATTCAAAAAACATCCTGAAATTGGAAAGAATCGCGGAGCGTTGAGCAGGGCGGAATGTAAGGAACTTGATGCGTACGCAAAAAAATATTTCGTTGAGATCATTCCAATATTTGAAACGCTTGGACATTGGGAAAACATTCTGATCCATCCTGATTATGAAAAGTTTGGTGAATTTCCCGGCGCACATACAGTGAACATTTCGGACGAAAAAGTGTACTCGCTGCTTGATGAGATGATTGGTGAGATCGCTTCCAGTTTTAGCTCGCCGTATTTCAATATCGCTGCCGATGAATCATGGGATGTTGGATTAGGTGTGAATCGAGAACGAGTTGCGAAAAGTGATCTTGCAACAGTTCACGCCGAACATTATAAACGGATATTTGCGATCGTAAAAAAATACGGAAAGAAACCGATGATGTACGGCGACATTATTTTGAATCATCCGGACATTCTCAAAAAAATTCCGCGTGATGTTATTATTGTTGATTGGCAGTATGGAGCAAAATTTGATTATCCAAGTCCGGAAGTATTTAAGAATGCGGGCTTCCCGTATATTGTCTCGCCAGCGATATGGAATTTTACCGGACCGTTTCCAAACTATCTGAACACATTTCTTAATATCCAATATTTTAATCTCGACGGATTTTCCAACGGCTCGCTGGGATTATTATGTTCCAATTGGAATGATTTTGGAGGCGAAGCATTGAGGGAATTGAATTATTACGGATATGCGTGGACAGCCGAATGTGCTTGGAATCCGTTAAAAGCAGATCTGCAATTATTCGATGAGAAATTCTTTCATTCATTCTTCGATCACAAACAAAATGATATGCGTGCCGTGTATTTGATCCTCAGCAATCCGGCAAATCAATTTCATTGGTATGAATTGTGGCGCCACCCGATGCTGCCCAACCGTGATGACATGGTGTGGGAAAAACGGCTGCCGTTGATCCAGCGCATGCAGAGCATTCGTTCGTCAATGCCGTTTGTTCAACAATTGTTGACCGAAGCAAAAGGAACGATCAAAAAAAACAACGACCATTTGCAGTATCTTCTGTTCATTACAAAATTGAATCTCTGGTTTGCCGACAAGATTGAAGCACAGGAAACAATAAAATTATTATTGAAAGATACAGTAAAAACGAAAGGTGAACTTATTGCACACGTTTCTTCGCTTTGCAAGAATGTTGTTGATGAACTGGCTTCAGTTCGCACCGAATTTGAAAAAGTATGGCTCACAACAAACCGACCGCAGAATATCGACCGTTTGCTGTTGAGATATGAACGACAGGCTTCATACTGGAACGAATTGGCAGAACAGATTCAGCGCGGCGATTCCATAATTTCTCCACAATTAAAAAGCCAGTGGATCTATCATCCCAAAGCAAATCTTGGTGTAAAAGATTCGTTGCAACAATCTAAAGCATTTTTCCGAAAGACCGTTTCTGTTCCGAAGAATATTCGCTCGGCAAAAGTGCAGCTGCTAGGCGATACGTGGACAAAATTATATGTGAACGGTAAAATTGTGGGCGAGGTTTCTGCCCGGCGATCACTTTCATTATTAGTGGAGATGGAACGCGCAAAGATATTCGACATTCTTCCTTTTCTTAATGATTCCTTAAACGTACTCGCTGTTGAATCTCAGAACTTTCAGGAAAAAAGTTTTGCCGGCGTGAATATTTATGGAGAGATTGTTGGACAGAATGGTTCGATGCAAACAATGATGTCCGATACGTCGTGGATTGTTACTGACGTTTCGTTGAAAGGATGGAACCTGCCGATAGTGAATACGAATGGATGGATATCGGCAGTTTCTAAAAATTACAGTGTTCCTGTTGTTGCACCGAATCTTTCAACAAACAGAACAAGCTGGTTTGAGAGATAATAAATGATTGAGACATCTGAAAAATCTACAATGCGTATGCCTGCCCGCTACGCATTCAGGC
>JANONI010000434.1:0-3761 GCA_031420755.1 Bacteroidota bacterium
TTCTCAAATCCTTTTGGATATGGAACTCCTAACGTTTGCATTGCTTTAATTTTTGCCGTTGTGGTTGATGTGTCGAGATCTTGCGTTAACAACCATGAATACTGCGGCATAATTGAACCGGGAGACATCGTTCTTGGATTGTCCATATGTAAGTAATGCCAAAGATTCGGATATTTTCCGCCAACGCGATGAAGATCGGGTCCGGTTCGACGTGAACCCCATAAGAATGGATGGTCGTACACATATTCACCGGCTTTGGAATATTCTCCATACCGTTCAGTCTCAGAACGGAAAGGTCGAATCATTTGTGAGTGGCAATTATTGCATCCTTCGCGGATATAAATATCTCTACCTTGTAATTCTAATGGTGTATATGGTTTTACACTTGAAATTGTTGGAATATTCGATTTTACAAGAAATGTCGGAATCATTTCAATCATTCCGCCAATAAGAATGGCTACAGTAGATAAAATCGCAAATTGAAATGGTTTCTTTTCCAACCAGCGATGTTTAGTTTCATTTGCAGGAGAATGATCATTTAAAAGCGGCATTGCTTCAGCATCTTCATTGGCAACAAACGAACCTTGTGTTGCAGTTTTTACAAGGTTATAAACCATCACCAACGCACCAGTAAGATATAACACTCCTCCGACCGCGCGTATGATATGAAGCGGAATAATCTGCAATGTTGTTTCAATGAAATTTGGATATTGTAGAACTCCCATTGAAGTAAATTGTTTCCACATTAACGGTTGCACAAGGCCGGCAACATACATCGATGAAGCATAGAATACAATACCAAGTGTCCCGATCCAGAAATGGAAACTTGCAAGTTTCTTAGAATATAAATCGGTTTTATATAATCGCGGAACAAGCCAATACAAAATTCCGAATGTCATAAAACCATTCCACCCTAATGCACCAATGTGTACGTGAGCAACAATCCAGTCAGTATAATGTGCAAGCGCGTTAACGTTCTTCAACGAAAGCAATGGACCTTCAAATGTTGCCATTCCGTAAGCAGTAATTCCCACAACCATAAATTTAAGTACGGGGTCTTCTCTCACTTTATCCCAAGCACCACGCAAGGTCAACAACCCGTTGATCATTCCTCCCCACGAGGGAGCAATTAACATAATCGAAAAAACTGTTCCTAACGATTGAACCCAATCCGGAAGCGCTGTATAGAGCAGATGATGCGGTCCTGCCCAGATATACAAGAAGATGAGCGACCAAAAGTGAATGATCGAAAGACGATATGAATAGACCGGACGATTAGCTGCTTTTGGCAGGAAGTAATACATTAAACCGAGATATGGAGTTGTTAAAAAAAATGCAACCGCATTATGTCCATACCACCATTGAACTAAAGCATCTTGAACACCTGCATACATTGAATAACTTTTTAAGAATGAGACAGGAACTTCGAGAGAATTAACAATATGAAGAACAGCAATAGTTACAACCGTTGCCATATAAAACCAGATTGCAACATACATATGCCGCTCTCTTCGTTTAATAATTGTTCCAAAAAAGTTAATTGCAAAAACAACCCAGATCAATGTAATGGCAATATCAATCGGCCACTCAAGTTCTGCATATTCTTTACTGGTTGTAATACCAAGCGGCAATGTTACTGCTGCCGACACAATAATTAACTGCCAACCCCAAAAATGGATTCTGCTTAACACATCGCTAAACATTCTGGCTTTGCAAAGACGCTGCAGCGAGTAATAGATTCCCATAAAAATTGCATTTCCCACAAAACCAAAAATAATCGCGTTCGTGTGGAGCGGACGGATACGACCGTATGTGATGTATTGCAGATTGGCATTCACAGCCGGTGCGAACAATTGTGTCGCAATAATAACGCCAACAAGCATGCCGACTATTGCAAATACTATCGATGCTATTCCAAAATCCCGTACGATTCTATTATCGTATTGAAATTTTTGAACTTCCATTGAATCCTCGTGAGTTTAGTTTATTTAATATTATCATTATCATCAAATAGCATACGAACCGATGGAGTATATTTATCATCATACTGTCCTGATTTTACTGCCCACAAAAACGCAGCCAGAAAACCAACAGCGATAATAAAACTAAATCCAATCAGCAATGCGATTACAGCCATTATAACAGCCCTCTTTTTTTTGCAAACAACTGAGTTGAAATTGTAGTAAAGAAAACAATTGTAATCGAACTTGCCGGCATTAAGATCGCCGCCATAATCGGTGTCAACACTCCTTGTACTGCAAAATAAATTCCAAATAGATTATAGATAAAAGCCAACACAAAGCTTGCAACAACAATTTTCATGCTGAGCGATGCAAATCGAATAAATTCAGCTATCCGCGCAAATGAATCTCCGCCTATAATTGCATCCGATGACGGCGAAAACTGCGAAACATTTTCCGAAACAGCAATTCCAAGATTGCTCTGCAACAGCGCTCCCGCATCATTCAAGCCATCACCAATCATTAGAACTTTTTTCCCTTGCAATCGCAGTGATGTTACATAATTCGATTTATCGGTCGGCGTTTGGTTGAACTGCAGATCGGTTCCTTTCGGAAAAATTGATTGTAATTTCACTCTCTCCGATTCATTATCCCCGGACACAACCGAAAATTGAATCTTCTTACTTAACAATGAAAGGATAGAATCTAAACCATCTCGATATACATTCTTGATCGAAAAATATCCTATTCCTTCCCCGTCAACAGAAAGATATGTTCGAGTTTCATTGACACTCCCTTTAGGGAGCATTCCGTTTCCAATAACTTCTCTCGATCCGAGTCGGTAAACTTTTGAATTGATTGTTCCTGAAATACCTTTGCCCACTTGTTCTGAAAAGTTCTCAACATTCAACTGTTCACTTACTAATTGATCAGCGATCATTTTACTTATCGGATGAATTGAGTTTTTTGCAAGGGAAAAAATTCCTTGTATATCTTCGCGAGTCAATTCGTTGCCGACAAATTCTACTGATGATTGCTCTGCGTGGGTAATCGTCCCCGTCTTATCGAAAACAATCGTATCTATTTTGGAAAGTGTTTCAATAACAGAAGTGTTCTTCAAATAGAAATTATTCCGTCCGAAAATACGAAGCGTTGTTCCCAGTGTAAATGGAATTGAAATTGCAAGAGCACATGGACAAGCAACAATAAGAATTCCGGTGAACGCGTTAATTGCCGTTGTTATATCTTTGGGAAGCCAGTACAATAACACCCCTAACGATAGAACAAGAACTACAATTGTGAAATATTTACTGATGGAATTTGAAAGTTCTGAAAGCTCTCCTTTTTCTCTCACCGACTCATTAAAATTATTCCACAATTGAGTGAGATAGCTTTGCGAAACTTCTTTCGTTACCTCAAGTTCTATTATTCCTCCCGCCTGTTTTCCGCCGGCATAGATCATTTCACCAAGAACTTTTTCTATCGGCGTTGATTCGCCGGTAACAAAACTATAATCGATTGCGGCATTCCCCAGAAGCAACATTCCGTCCGCCGGGACAATCTCGTTGTTTCGAATAATGATTCTATCGCCACGCTTCAAGGATGAGATTGGAACGGTCGTTTCAACGCCGTTCTTTTTTATCTTTATGGAAAGCGGGAAATATGATTTGTAATTCCGCTCAAAATTCAATCGATCGTATGTTTTACTTTGGAATATTCGTCCAAGTAGTAGGAACATCAATAGACCGCTCAACGAATCAACAAAACCAGGTCCCGTTTGCGTTATAATTTCATATGCAC
>JANONI010000435.1:0-7436 GCA_031420755.1 Bacteroidota bacterium
CATTTGCCCACGAATAAATTTTTACGGTATTCGTTTTTGAAACTGCTGTTTGCAGATTTGATGTATAAATTCGTCCATCGGCAGAAACTGCAATACGATTAAATGTAAAAGTTCCACCGGTAATTCCGGTCATATCTAAACGACCTACCGTATCGCCGTTTACAGGATTTATAATCATAACGCAATTAAATGCAGAATCGCGTGTTGCAACAAGCACCCGATTTGTAACAGGATTGTACGCCATACCGCGAACCCCACCCCCTGTTGTAGCTCTCTTAAACCATTGCGGACCTACCGCAACACCATTAATAAATGTGCCTGCGCTGTCTATCCAAACTCTTGGCACTGTGCTCTGCGCGTTTGTTGTTACTGTGTTCAGCAAAAAAAATCCGAGTAACAATAATGGGAAAAACTTAAAGGATATCTTCATAACTTCTCCATTGTTAATTGATGAAAATTTATTTTTAGATGTAAAAAGAATTGTGTAATTGTAACGAATACCGATTGTTAAAATTAGGATTATATCCCAATCCGCGACCCGCCGTATTAGCAGAATTGAACCAGTTCTTTGTTGCAGTAATACTCCACACAGAACTGAGCGTGGATTGTGCAAACAACGAACCGTTTACCATTGTTGCAAGTAATACCAAAAAAAATGGTGGTGAGTATTTTTCATAATTACTCCTTAGTTAATGATTAGTTGGTGGTTTTATATTTATGGAAAATTGTTTATTGTTCGAGGATACACGAATTGTCATAATATACCAAATGTAAAATTGAAAGCAACTATAATTATAGATGCAGCGGTGAACCAATTACTTGACTCTGTTTTACAAAAGTTGTATGTTTCTCGCACAATTCACCATTTACCACTAAGGAGGTCTTATGTCACGTAGTTTAAACAAGGTTCAATTAATCGGAAATTTGGGTAAAGACCCCGAATTAAAATACACGCCAAGCGGCGTTGCGGTAGCAACTTTCTCCATTGCAACAAGTGAAAGCTGGAAAGACCAGGAAGGTAATCAACAGGAAAAAACCGAATGGCACAATATTGTTGCATGGCGAAAACTTGCCGAGATCTGCGGAGAATATCTTAAAAAAGGAAAAAAAGTTTACATCGAAGGAAAATTACAAACACGCAATTATGAAAAAGATGGAATTAAACGATACGTTACCGAGATTGTTGCCGACCAACTGATCATGCTCGATGGCGGCGGAGGCACCGGAAAAGGAGCCAGTGCAAGTTCAGTTTCTGAAGCCGCCCCAATGGTTTCCGAAGCACCGAAAGATGACGATCTTCCATTTTAGTAAACTTTGAATGACCAACACAGCCCTGTCGCATTTCGGCGGGGCTTCTTTTTTTTAAAGGATTTCATGAAAAAAATCTTCTCACTTATTCTTATCACAACAATCGTTATCGGACAAGTCTCGTTTAC
This sequence comes from Bacteroidota bacterium, assembly GCA_031420755.1. GTDB lineage: Bacteria > Bacteroidota > Ignavibacteria > UBA10030 > UBA8401 > UBA8401. The sequence continues at coordinate 1,437 of JANONI010000435.1, forward strand.
AGCTTCACGCAAACCGGTAAAAGCAAAACATGGAATTGTCGTATCCGCAGATCCTCTTGCATCAAAAGTTGGAATGGAAGTTTTGAAAAAAGGAGGCAATGCCGTTGATGCTGCGGTTGCAGTCGGCTTTGCTCTTGCTGTAACATATCCCGCAGCAGGAAATATCGGCGGCGGCGGATTTATGAACATCCGTTTCGCAGACGGACGATGCTATACTATTGATTATCGTGAAAAAGCACCCGGCAACGCTGCTCGCGATATGTATCTTGATAGCGCGGGAAATTTTATCTCCGATAAAAGCACCCTTGGTCATCTCGCTGCCGGTGTTCCCGGCGCTGTTGCGGGAATGCTGCTGGGTTTGGAAAAATACGGAACAATGAATCGCAAACAAGTCCTCACTCCCGCGTATGAACTGGCGGCAAATGGATTTCCTCTCCTTCCCGAACTTGCCGAAGATCTTAATTGGGGAAAAAATGATTTCCAAAAATTTGCAAGCAGCAAAAAATATTTTGTCGGTAACGATTCTGCATACAAAGAGGGTGAACGTTGGAAACAAACCGATCTTGCAAAAACTTTGAAACGGATTATTGAAAATGGACGTGACGGATTCTATAAAGGAAAAATTGCAGAGATGATTATTGCAGAAATGAAACGTGGCAACGGATTGATCTCGCATGCCGATCTGCAAAATTATCAAGCAGTCATCCGCGAGCCGCTGAAAGGAACATATCGTGGATACGAAATTATTTCCCAGCCGCCGGTAAGCTCCGGCGGAACGGCGCTGCTTCAACTGTTGAATATTCTTGAAGAATACGATCTGAAATCGTACGGACATAATTCTTCAAAGACTCTTCATCGCTATATTGAAGCGATGCGCCGCGTCTATGCCGATCGCGCTGAACATCTCGGCGATCCTGATTTTTACAACGTTCCCGTCAATTGGCTCATCTCAAAAAAATATGCGGACGAACGACGCGCAACAATCGACACGCTAAAAGCAAGCAAAAGCAAAAATATTTTTCACGGCAAACCGCCAATACGTGAAAGTGAACAAACAACACACTATTCTGTTGTCGATCGATGGGGAAACTGCGTGAGTGTTACAACAACACTTAACGGCGGATTCGGTTCGTTCGTTGCAGTTGATGGTGCAGGATTTTTATTGAATAACGAGATGGATGACTTCAGTGCCAAGCCGGGAGTTCCGAATATGTTCGGTGCATTAGGAAATATTGCGAACGAAATTCAACCGAACAAACGAATGTTATCGTCTATGACTCCGACAATAATTGTAAAAGACGGAAAACCATTTATGGTCATCGGCACCCCGGGGGGAACAACAATCATAACTACGGTTATGCAGATAATTTGTAACGTGATTGATTTTGGAATGAACATTCAAGAAGCGATCGATGCGCCCCGCATTCATCACCAATGGTCGCCGGATGTTACCTATTACGAACGCCGCGGACTTTCATCGGACACAGTTGAGAAATTAGAAGCAATGGGACAAAATCTTCAACAACGTCGCGGCACCAGCGGACTTGCAGAAGGCATAATTATAGATAACGAAAAGGGATTGCTCTACGGTGCAAGCGATCCGCGCGGATATGGATTAGCAATAGGATACTGATTTTTTCTTCCCTCAATTTTTTGTATATTGATACAACAAAACCTGTGAATATCCTTCACAGGTTTTTACTTTCTATCGGAATATATATTATGAGCGAACAACAATTTGATATCAACCAGCCGATTCAGGTTGGCGGACAAGCGGTAATTGAAGGCGTTATGATGCGCGCCAAAGGAATGATTGCAACGGCTGTACGAAGAGCAAACGGCGAGATTGTGATAAAGAGAATGCCATTCACTTCCGTATTGGAAAAATATCCACTGCTGAACAAACCGATCATCCGCGGTGCGATCGGATTGGTTGAAATGATGTACATCGGAATCAGCACGTTGAACTATTCCGCAGAAATTGCAATGCAGGATGAAGCAGAAAAAGAACAGAAAGAACATAAGGGAGAGAAAAAAGAAATAAAGCCGCAATCGAAACTTGCATTAACGGCAACACTCATCTTCTCTCTTGCGTTTGGTATCGGATTGTTTTTCTTCCTTCCACTCTTTGCGGCAACACAATTTTTTGATGTTGCACAAAGACCGATGCAGTTCAATCTTGTTTCAGGCGCAATCCGTATTACCATCCTGCTTATCTATCTCTATGCAATTTCAAAAATGGAAGATGTTCACCGCTTGTTTCAATATCACGGCGCGGAACATAAAGCAGTTTTTGCATTCGAGCAGAATGCACCGCTTACGGTTCAATCGGCAATTGCGTACACACGCTTTCACCCGCGCTGCGGAACCAGTTTTGTATTGCAGGTAATGGTGATAGCCATTGTAGTGTTTAGTGTAATGGATACAATTTTACTGCAATTCATTGATGCGCTGACATTACCCATACGGATTGCCACACACATTCCATTCATTCCTGTTCTTGGCGGAATCTCATACGAATTTTTAAAGTTCTCAGCAAAACACAGTAACTCAGCAATGGGAAAAATATTTGTTGCGCCGGGATTATGGCTGCAAAAAATTACAACGGAAGAACCAGACGAATCGATGATGGAAGTTTCTCTTGTAGCGATTAAAGCGGCATTACAGAGAGAGTAGGATAGACATTTTTGTCTGTCCTAAAAATTTGTGAATATTTTTGTCCGACAAGTCACGACGTGATGGCTTCGCCAAATGTCTGACCCACCAATAATTACCAATGAGCAGTTTAGAAGAAAAATTACAATCCATAAAACGACGCTTCGCTGAAGTGCAGGAAAAATTATCCTCTCCCGATGTTGCGTCCAATCAGCAAAAGAGCAAAGAACTTGGAAAAGAGTTCCGCGAATTATCGGAAATCGTAAAAACCGCAGACCGATATTTGCGCGTGTTCAACAATATCCAAAGCAGTAAAGAGGTATTGTCTATCGGTGGTGATGCGGAATTAAAGGAGCTTGCTCTTGCGGATATTGCCGAATTGGAGCCGCAGCTTGTAACGCTTGAAGAAGAAGTAAAATCACTTCTTGTACCGAAAGATCCTAATGACAACCGCAATGTGATCGTAGAAATTCGCGGCGGTACCGGCGGCGAAGAAGCTGCGTTATTCGCTTCCGATCTTTATAGAATGTACGTCCGCTTTTGCGAACGCCGAAAATGGCGCGTTGATACGTTGGATTGGAATGAAACGGATAAAGGCGGATTTAAAGAAGTTACGATGAGTATTGACGGCGATGATGTGTTTGGCGTTCTGAAATTTGAAAGCGGCGTTCATCGCGTTCAGCGCGTTCCGGAAACTGAAGCGCAGGGACGTGTTCATACTTCCGCCGCCACTGTTGCCGTAATGCCGCAGGTTGAAGATGTTGAAGAAGTTGTTATCAATCCTGCCGATATTCAACTTGATACATTTCGTTCCGGCGGCAAAGGAGGACAGAACGTGAATAAAGTAGAAACCGCAGTGCGTATAACACACAGACCTTCGGGAATTATTGTTGCTTGCCAACAGGAACGATCACAGTTTCAAAACCGCGAGCGGGCAATGAACATGCTCCGGTCAAAATTGTACGAACGCAAATTAAAAGAACAGCAAGACGAACAAGCCGCCTCGCGAAAATCAATGGTTGGAAGCGGCGACCGCAGTGATAAGGTTCGCACGTATAATTTTCCGCAAAACCGCGTTACCGATCACCGCATCGGTTTGACAATATACAACCTCGACAAATTCATTGACGGCGACATAGACGAAATGATTAGTGCGTTGAGATTGGCAGACCGAGCAGAGAAATTAAAAGAAGGAATTGCAACATAACCTTAGTGATTCTTTGTGTCCTTCGTGCCTGCACGCCGTAGTGCCGGCGTTTCAGCACGCAGGCGTGCCTTTGTGGTTTTCTTTTTCAGTTTTTTTTCTCTTCTTCTCAAAAAATTCTTTCACCAATCCGCCGCATTCCGCATCCAGCACTCCGCCGATTACATGAACTTGATGATTGAGTTTTTTATGTTCAGTCACGTTCAATACGCTTCCGCATGCCCCCATTTTCGGATCGTAACATCCGAACACGATCGTCGGAATCCGTGAAAGCACAATTGCGCCGGCACACATCGGACACGGTTCCATTGTAACGTACAAAACACAATCCTTGAGAAATTTATTTTCGAGATGAGCGGCGGCGGCGGTCAAAGCGATCATCTCTGCATGAGCGGTCGGATCGCGCATCATTTCAATTTGGTTGTACCCTTTTGCAATAATGGTGTTTTGATGAACAATAATTGCGCCAACAGGAACTTCGTTCTGCTCGAAAGCACGGTATGCTTCTTTCAGCGCAAACTTCATCCAGCGTTCATGAAGCGTCATTATTATGTTTCAGTTTTGAATGGGGGAAGTTCGACAAGAGTGCCGACGGGAGATTCTGTAACTTCATACATTCGCGCAGCGGAAAATTCTTTTAACGCATGACTAATCCGTTGTGAAGCATGTTCAATTTCTTCGATCTTTTTCACCGCTTCAGGTTCTGCAACTTGTTTCTTCAATAATCGGGCATATCCTAAAATGATCGCCAGAGGATTATTGATCTCATGCTTAAGCGTCATAATAACTTCGTGCAGCGTTTGGATCTGTGTTTCTTTCAATAGAATATCATGTCCGTGAACTAAAATTTCTTTTTCTCGTTTGTGCAGTTGTTCTCGTAATTCAATTACTTTTACCAACCCGTATGCAAGCACCCACATCCAGAGCAGTGTATCAAAATGTTGGAGTGCTTCAGACGCGGCAAAATGACGATGTTTGAATTTGATGTAGAATTCCATCGTTGAGATGAAATAATATCCGTAAATAAAATACGCCGATATAACGGCGGGATATCGCAGGACAAAATCACGAGCAGAATTTAGAAACTTTTTCATTGATCCTTTAGTAAATTCGTTTCTCATCTAAAGATAGCGAGTTGGTCAAATGAAAGCAAACGGCTAAAAAATAAAATGCCTCTTATCCTGAGGCATTTTTTGTTGTAGTGCACCGGACAAGAGTCGAACTTGTAACCCCCAGCTTCGTAGGCTGGTGCTCTATCCAGTTGAGCTACCGGTGCATTTATCTTGGCAGCGAAACCCCTTTTGAGATTGTGCTATCGCTGCTTTTTTGAAACCAATGGCAAAACCCGTTTTCGGATTGAGTTACCTGTGCTGTGTAAACATTGATAAATATACAATTTTTCATTTTTTTTTCCAATGTATTTTTTCTACCCGCTGATAATTAATGAATTGTGATTACTATAACGGTAGGGCATCTCTAAAAACTATTGCGCTCGTCCGTAAAGGTCGAGATTACATTTGTAGCCGCATCTCCCAAAGGGATTGAGACTGTGTCAAAAGTCAAATTTTGTGAAACACATCCCCGAAATCTTTGAGATTTCGGGGATGTTAACGCTGAAAAAATAGTTTTGACACAGTCTCGATGGCTTTGCCAAAGGGACGAGATTCCCTGCCTGCCCTCCTTCACGAAGTGATCCTTCGGATCGGCGGGTAAACCGGTTCCGAAGGAACACCGTTGGTGCAGGCAGGTTCATCCCGATAAAAATCATCGGGATTCAGAATGACAATGATTTTAAGGAGATGTCAGAAATTCTTTTACTACTTCACATCCGCTTTTAAAACAATGTTTCCGGACGATGTTCCAACCAGCACCTGATATCCGTTCTTCGTTTTCGTCCATTGGTTTTTTACATCGTCGTAATACTCAAAAGCAGAACGGTTCAATTTCATCGTTACTGATTGTTCTTCTCCTGCATTTAAATTCACTTTCGCAAACGCTTTCAATTCCTTTTCCGGACGAAGCACTTTCGCTTTTGTATCTTTTACATACAGCTGCACCACTTCCGATCCCGCAGCAGATCCGGTATTCTTTACGGAAACACTTACGCTATAATTATCTTTTCCGTTCGCTTTCACTTTTAT
>JANONI010000436.1:0-2096 GCA_031420755.1 Bacteroidota bacterium
GGATGTATTAACGTTAGGAATGATTTCACCAGAAATTTCCATTCTGCTGCTCGCTTCGTGGGAATGTTTGATCGGTTTGGGTTTGATCTTCGGAGTGTTTCTTCGTGCAACGTTACTGCTGTTGTTTGTTCAAATGTTTGGGACGGTAACACCGGTTTTTTTATTTCCTGCCGAAGTGTTCACTCGAATTCCGTATGCTCCTACGCTTGAAGGACAATATATTATTAAAAATCTTGTCCTTATCAGTGCGGGAATTGTGATTGGTGCTACGGTGCGGGGTGGTAAAATTGTTGAGTGACGCAAAAAATTATGTTTAAGTCCAATTGAATTTTTACAATTCATTCTTATTGATTTTCAATTGGCACACAACCATCACCATCGCATTTACGTAACTCACGTTACGCAAAGAATCAAAAATCCACCGTCATTCCCGCATGTTTTAGGCGGGAATCCATTAATAGATGCCCGACTAAAGCGTTCGGGCATGACGAACTTACTTTATTAGGTGAATTTTACAACTGCGTAACATAAGTTACATAAACCAGCCGCTCTCATCTGCTTTTGTATTTCGATGAGAAAAAAATTTCACTCTTCACAAATTCTTCACAAATTCTTCTCTTGCTTCTTGGCGTACATCTTCCTACACTCTTGAAGTAAAAAAAGCTGCGCCGCATATTTTCATAAAGAAATTTAAATTTATGAGCATTGTAAAATCCCCCCCCGTTAAGATGTTCCGTTTCTTTTTCTTGTATCTTCTCATGTTCATTTTTTCAATTTCGTTGCCGGCTCAGCTTGTCCGCCCGTCTGTTGGCGGAGTTGTTATTAAAGATTCGGTGTTTATAACACCAGCCCAGCCGAGTATCAAAGAAAATGTACCAACAACACTTTCTACGGCTTCTCTACTCCCGCCGGAATGTGTTACCACAGATTGGAGTATCTCTTATCAAGATCTTTACGTTCAAAACAAACGTGTTGTTGTAACAATTGACGGAAAGGCAGATACGATATTGAATTGCCCTTTTGGTTATTCGGGATCCGGTGGTGGTAAAATTTCTGGATATGCATCGAGTTTTAAAGTAACCGTTATCAATTGTTCGCAAGGTTCGGCACCGCCACCCACGGTAGAGATACGTGATGCTGTTCCGTGGCAAAATGAGATTGTACGTAAGGAGATATGGTTTCGCTATCCCAGTATACCCTGCGGATACTGTCGCATAGATATGCTACAAGGATATATTGTTACGAGAAAAGCTCCTCCCAACCCGCCCAATGTTACAATGTTCAGTCCGCAATCTGAAAATGACACTACGCTGATTGTTACGGAAACAGAAAAACCGGTAATCACTCTTCAGGCAATGGTAACAGGAAGTATTCAGCCGGTTCAGATATATTGGAATCCGTCGCAAGTGATTAACACTACGGATTATCTTGATGAAACGACTGGAGAGTTTATTGTTCCTCCAAATCAGGATATTATTTTTTATCCAAATCCGAACAACAAACGTCTCATTTTAATTGATGCAAGTGTTACCGCAATCAATAAATGCGGTGATCAAACAACAAGAGGTGCAACGGTAAGAATGACTTCGACAATTGTTCCTATTCATCATTTTGATGTTGTAGTTACACCAGACACGATCATACATAATGAAGGTGCACAAATTTTCATTACCGCAAAAGATGTGAATAATCAGGATTTTCCACTTGAATCAAATACACCGATTGATTTTTCAATGGATGCAAATGGAGAACGATACGGCAATCTTGTATATCAAAGCGCATCAGGTAAATTCATGTATGGAGTTCCCTACGGAAAAGCAAAAAATGGATTTGTGTATTACGAGGCAATAGGAGAGAATCCGCAAGGAGTAACGCCATTGCCGAAAATACAAGTTGGAGTATTGGGAGTGGGAAAAGAAGGAGTGGGCAGCGCGGTGGTGAAACCTTCCATTCACAAATACTGCCAGAATGAATCGGGATGGAAGGAAAAACCTTACGACACGTATAAAAAACTCAATGGTAAAGGTGAAATCATTCAGCCGGAACAACAAATAACAATCGGACAAGTGGGATGTGCTCTTACAAGTATGGCAATG
>JANONI010000437.1:0-2726 GCA_031420755.1 Bacteroidota bacterium
TGTCCTAAGTTTATTTCACTGTATTTATAATTGCTTAACCTCACGTCTATCTAAATTTGTAATTTTTCGGAAGTAGTTCTTTTCTAGCAACTCCGTTTGTTGTTGTACCAAACGTTCTCCACGCTCCTGCGTAATACTGCACTGTTCCGGTATCTAACAATACATTGCTGCTGTTTTTTAATTGAACTTGAGCGTTGACGGTTTGAAATATTACGGTATCGCTGTTTACTGGCACATTGTTTTTTTGCTGCGAGCCGTACGAGTACGTCATTCTCAGACTGAGCGTTGTCTTTGTTGTATTGATACTAAATGTTCCGTCATTATTATTAACTGCGTCTTTCCAACTTGCATCGTAGTATTGCAATGTGCCGGTTAAAAGATAAGCGCCGTTACTATTTTTTAACGCTGCAACTAACGAAGGAGGCGGCGGTTTTGGCAATCGGTCCAAAATATATTGAGCATTGTAATAAAGAAATTTCCATCCCTCAATTGTTACAAAGTTTGTTGTTGTGTTAAGTGTATCTCTATACTCTGCGTTGACTCCGTTTTGAAATTGCTTGACAGATTGGTAGCAGCCGACTGAATCTCCCGCTTGCAGTTTTGTTTTTGCTGTGGTGAGATAGGTTTGGAGTTGAGTTGAAAAACTGGAAAGCCCAAGCCAATTTAATTGAGTAGTTTGTGTAATTAATGAACTTAAACTATCAATCATTGAAGCAATTGTAACCACACTATTTGGGTGCGGCGGCTCATAATTCCTATAACTAGACTGTGCTGTTTCTCGATCCTGAGGATTTAAAAATATGGCATTTTGTACTGCATCCTTTAGTACAATTAATACTTCAGGATAATTGAAGAAATCAAGATGATACAACGCTGCCCCCTGCCCATACTCTCCACTTTTTCCATCTTCATTGTATAAACGAGATACAACAAGATCAAATACTTCTCGCCGATTATGATATTCATCTAATAGAATACCTTTCGCGGCAGTTCTCACATTATAATCAGAATCATTTAAAGCAACCGATAAAAGAGTTGGAAATGTTTCTGGTCTATCAACGTATGATTGAAGGCCGTTTACTGCATGATATCTGTCATAGCTTTTTGTGGCATATACTATTAAGGCATTATATATTATGTTTTCAGAGTTTTGATCTATTTTCCCGATAAATTTGTTAAGCGTACTAACGCCACCATATAAGGGGTTTTCATCTTTAATAAAATCAATAAATGTATTGAATTGGGAATAATCTCCAAATTCGCCCAACACCTCAATGCATCGCACTGCGTAAAAAATAGAATACCTATCCTCCTTCAGAAGCAAATCTTGATCTCTGTTCTTCAATATAAATTGTGCGTGAACTGAGTCAACAAAGCCGTTCAACAACGAATGTATATCGGTTGCGCCTAAGTTGTAAAGAGATCCTAAATAATGGAATCCATCGAGTGAGAAATTGTTTGCAGCAATATACCGCGCACGGATATCGGGAATAAAATTTGTCATTTTTCTTTGAGCAAAAAATTGTGCGGCAAATGTATTGAGAAACAACAAATCAGTTCGATTAAGAGCAGCCTTTACCGAATCAACACTTGTCGTATCTACACCATATTCTTTTAACCATTTTGCGGGATCTAAATCAACAAGATATGGGTCAAGACTAAAAATATGACGCGGGGTCTGCGGTCTAATAAATTGAGAATAAGTTGATTGTACAAGTAAACAAAAAGTTATTACAGTCAAAATCAGATAATTGAAAGTTCTTGTCTTCATATAATCTCCAATGTAGTCCTTAAAATCCTGTGCAGGAATTTGTTTTTGTCCACTTGTAATTCTTTACTTTTTCTCTAATCTGTTTTATCAACGTTTCATAAAACACTTTTGTCGCTTTACAAGCTCCAATTTCGGTATTTATCTTCTCTCCGTATTCTAGAATATTTGCACCGTATTTCTTAAAAACTGTAACAACTTGAGACCTCATTTTTTCTTTTGCATCAGGACCATTTTTTGCATCACACTTTGGTATTGTTATTTCCTTTAGCATTTGTTCAATACTTTGCATTTTTCCTGCACCTGAAACATCTCCGCCAAAATAAGCAACAGTTATTGCTGTTTTTAGCTTTTCGATATGAAACCTTTCATGTACTTTTGTTCCTTCTTCTGACCATACATGCCCGGTTTCCGCAGGGAAAATTCCGTGAGAGATTTTGGAAATTGCGTCAGTAAAAGTTTTTAGGGCACAATCGTAGTTTTCCTCAGTTACGTCACTTATAGAATTGATATTTTTAAAATGTTTACTTGCCGCATTGCTAAAACAAATGGAAGATCTTATATTCACAGCCATTTCGCCTCCCTTTAGGAACCATACTTTCTTTATTGGATCGTAACAAGAACTAGGCTGAAACGATTCGGATGTGATTGTGCCGTCATTATTATAAAAGGTAGTGCCAAGAGATATTTCGGTACAATTTACATCACTTTCCCACACTGTAGGTGTTGTTATATTAAATTGAAAGGGCAAACTAGCATAGGGATATGCTTCAATTTCACAATCATCTTTCACCACCACGCTTGCTAAAGGTTCAACGCACGTATTTGCGCTCTCGGTTTGCAAACTATTTTTTGTTGTTGCCGCTGCTGCACTTCCTCCGCTCGCAAGTGCTGCTCGTATTGTTACCACCGCAGAGTCAACATCAATATTTGCGTTGGCAATAAATTGTGCGGGGCT
>JANONI010000438.1:0-1668 GCA_031420755.1 Bacteroidota bacterium
AAAGATGAGAATATTGCCCAGCTTGTTTCCCTCGAATCAACAGAGAATAAAATTGAAATCGTTATTCACGTAAATATGCTAAAAGAGGGATGGGACGTAACAAATCTTTATACGATCATTCCTCTTAGAACAGCAGCATCAATGACATTGAGAGAACAGACCATTGGTCGTGGATTGCGTTTGCCCTATGCAAAACGAACCGGGGTTGATAAAGTTGATAAGCTGACCATTGTTGCACACGATAAGTTCCAACAGATCATTGATGAGGCGAATAAGCCAGACTCGATTATCAAGATGGAAAACATCATTGTTATAGATACAACAGAACTTGCACAGCAAAAAGAAGTTGTAACGAGCGTATCTCAGTTAGAGCATAAATCGCAGGTAGAACAACAACGGATAGAAACAATTGTTGATCCGAAAGCAAAACAAAAAGCTCAGGCAGAGTTACAAGCGAGAAACATCGTAATCTCCATTTTTCCCGAACTAAATGTTACGGCAAAAAATGTCGCTGAATTGACCAAGAAGGAAGTTGTTGAAGTAGCGTATAAAAAAATAGAGGAGCGAATCACATCAGATCCACAGACAAATATGTTCTCCGCTGAAATTATTGCCGAAGTGAAAAAGCAGTATGAGGCAGCGGTATCAGAATTCTCGAATCACATTATCGAAATACCCCGTATAACAATCCAACAATCCGGTGATGTAAAATCCGGGTTCAAAGATTTTGCCTTAGATACAAAGAACCTTAACTACCAACCGGTATCCGAAGAAATCCTTATCAAGAAATTACGAGAACAAGAGAACAGCACGGTTACAATTATTGGCAGGGGTAGAATTATTCCCGATAAGTTGGACAATATTATAGTTAATGAACTTATCAATCATCCAGAAGTAGATTACGACCAGCAATCGGAGCTTCTATTTACGTTAGCAGATCAAGCGATTGCAAAATTTAAGTCGTATTTAAAAGTTGAAGATGAGCTTATCAATGTAGTGCAATATCATAAACGAGAGATCAGCGATTACATCTATGCTCAGTTAATGGAACACTTTTATTTTGAAGCACCAACGTTTGTTGAGCCAACGGTAAAACCATTCACACAAATTGAAGAGCATAATTACTCGAAATATACCAAGGATGCACTTATTCAATATCGTGAGACCGTAACACCGACTAATTCAATTCCAACAAAAGTATTTACCGGATTTTCCAAAGCATGTCATACAATGTATAAGTTCGATTCCAAGACAGAAAAAGATTTCGCAATTATCTTGGAAGACAGTAAAGATGTGTTGAAATGGCTGCGACCTGCAGGGAATCAATTTCATATCTATTGGCATCACAACTCAAAACAATATCATCCCGACTTTGTGGCTGAAACAAAAGATGGGATCTATTTGATAGAAACAAAAAAAGAGGGAGATATCGAATCTTTAGATGTTCAAGATAAATCGAGAGCAGCGTTAGAATTTTGTAAACATGCCACAAACTACACTACTAAAAACAATGGCAAACCGTGGAAGTATGTGTTGATACCTCATGGATCTGTGCAGGTGAACATGAGCTTTGCACATTTAGTGAAGCAGTATGACCAGTCGAGGACATAGCAATGACATCATAGCTATGGACACCGATCGTCTTAGCTTCAGCATTGGTGGCCGCCG
>JANONI010000439.1:0-15217 GCA_031420755.1 Bacteroidota bacterium
GCAAGCGGCATTATATCGGTCGTTTGGTAATCCTTTCCAACTATTTGCCTTAAATGCATCAGAATATTTGTTTGCCGAATTTTTAAAGTTATTTGCGTTGTAAAGTGAGTCGGCTTTTTCTACAAGGTCAAAATATTCTTGTGGAATATTCTGTCCAATAGTCAATGTTGGTGATAAGATAAATGCGAAAATTAATGTCGTCTTTTTCATAATTGTTAATGTCACGGTTGTCTGATTAAAATCTCTGCTATCGTATCGGTATCCTCGCCTGCATTCGCCAGTCACTTGTTCCCTGCAAGTTCGGACTTACTTCAAAATTATATAATGCTGCATCAACATACGCATCGAGTATGTTCATCACGTACGTTATTGCAAGATACCATCCAAACTCATTGCGCTGGCGCTCATGAAATTTTCGAATATCCAAATAAGAACTGATTTGATTCCCAAGACTTTGTTTTGCTGCGGCATTGGTAGTCGTATCGTAAACACTTAATGCCGTTTCGTATTTCGTTCTACTCTCTCGATACAGATCGTCTTGGCTTTTATACACGGAATAAAAATAATATCCCAATCCCCACACAACAGGAGCTTTCCAATACGCCTCATTATAGACTTGACCCGCACCGGGAAGAACCATCGAACTTACCATTGCAATAGTTGTCGATTTCGGCGGAAGAATTGTCGTATCAACAACACCGATCTGTGCAGCAATAAGGGAATCTTCGTTTAAATTTAATTTGAGAAGTGAATCTTGTTGAGCGGGAAATTGAGTTTCGGTTTGAAGGATAAAAAAAATCGGTGTGCTAATCGGACGTTCATATCTTGAAATGAACTGACCCGATGCTGTCACGCAAAAGATCAGTGAGAGCAAAAACGCATGTAAAAAATTTTGTACCATTTATACTATAAGTGCAACAACTTCAATTTCAATTAACGCATCTTTAGGAAGACGAACAACCTCTACCGTAGAGCGAGCAGGTGAAGCTTCACCAAAATAATGTGCATACACTTCGTTCATTGCGGAAAAATCATTGAAATTTTTCAGAAACACTGTTGTTTTAACAACGTGTACACAATCGGTGTGTGATGCCGTAAGAATCGCCTTCAGATTCTCACACACTTGCTTTGTCTGCTCTTGAATTGTGGTGCCGACCATCGCACCCGATTTTGGATCGAGCGCAATTTGTCCTGCGGTGAATAATAATTGCCCCTGAACCGCAACTGCTTGGTTATACGGACCGATTGGCAACGGGGCTTTATCAGTTTTAATAATAGTTTTCATATTGTTTTCTCCAAAAATAAATGCACTAACTATCCAATAGATCAATCAATCGTTCAAGATCATCTGAACTATAATACTCAATCCCAATTTCACCGATGCCAAGATGAAATCTCACAATGCACTACACAATACGAATTCCAGTTTGTAAAATTTCTTTAACAAATAAATCCGATGGCTCAAAATCTTCAGGGCGATATGGCAACGGAGAGATATTAGAATCAACATCTAATGTAATACGGGCTATTTTCTTTTTATCATCAAATCTATCCCCTACAAAATTCGGAGAAACCAACACAACGTCAATATCGCTCCATTCTGTATAATTTCCTTTTGCATACGAGCCAAAAAGATATGCTTCTTGAATTGAATAATTATTTTTCTCCAATTCAAGAATGTACTGGCGTAATGAGTGTTTAATTATATTTGGGATTTGAAGCATATATAAAGTTCTTTAATGTGAGACAAATACGTAACGGTAAATTCTTCTGTACATTTTTTGTATAATTGGTTCTTGTATTCAGGATAACGAGTTTCAATCTGAAATTCATTGATTTCAAAAAGAAGTTGTTCCTGTTCGGCTGTAAGTGTAATAGAATTTTTCTTTGCTAATTTTATTAAATCGTGAATGTAAGGAGGTGTTGTGCCATTTTTTTTTACATATAGAGCTTTAAGTATTTTTTCAAGTGATAAATGCCCAACAAACAAGCTCCACATAAAATATTTATGTAAGAATAGACTTTGACTTGTCGAAAAATCTTCTTCTGCGCTTTCAACCCAATATTGTATTTGATCTTGAAGTGTCAAAATGATTTATTCCTCCAACAATTCAATCAATCGTTCAAGATCATCTGAACTATAATACTCAATCCCAATTTCACCGCCGCCGTTCGAATTTTTGCGAATAGTAATCTTCGTCCCAAATTTATGACGCAGGCGGGTTTCAATTTGATTAAAAGCTGTGCTGCTCCGTAACGTAGATGCTGTTGATGATGACGAAGACTTACCATGTTTCTTTGAATCTTTTCCTTTTATTTCATCCTCAATTTTACGAACAGACCAACCTTTTTCAATAATCTTATTGAACAATTTCAATTGTGTCTTTTCATCAATTGCACCAAGCAAGGCTCTGGCGTGTCCCATCGAGATTTTATTTTCCCGTACACCTTGTCGAATTTTTTCGGGAAGTTTCAGCAGTCGCAGGAAGTTTGTAATAGTGGAACGTTCTTTGCCAACTTTTTCCGCAACTTGGTCCTGTGTTAATTTACACTCGTCCATCAATCGTTTGAAGGAAAGAGAAATTTCTATCGGATTGAGATTTTCGCGTTGAAGATTTTCGATCAATCCTAATTCCAGCATCTCTGCATCGCTCTCAACATTCATCACATATGCAGGAATTGTCTTCAATCCAAGTTCTTGCGAAGCCCGAATACGGCGTTCGCCGGAGATCAATTCATAGATGCCCGACATCATTCGTCGAACGGCAATCGGCTGAATGATTCCATTTTGCTTGATCGATTGTTTCAGTTCTTCAAGCGATCGCTGATCAAAATCCAGCCGCGGTTGAAATGGGTTGGGAGAAATTTTGGAAATCTCAATGTCCGAAGTTGAACTTGCCGAATTTCCATCCGTTGGCAGCGGCTTTGGTGCTGTGTGTTCACTCCATTCAGGAATACGCGGTATGAGTGCGCTTAAACCTTTTCCTAACACCGATTTTGATTTGAAATCTGACATACAATACTGATAGATAAATAAATATTTTTTATAGCGATTTCGAAACGGATTTCAGCGTTGAATCTCGATGCGCTGCATGATGAAGCTGCGAATTTTTCATCACTTCTTTTGCAAGATCGATATAATTCTTACTTCCCGAAGAAACTGCATCGTATAATAGAATAGGTTTGCCGAAACTCGGTGCTTCACTCAACCGCACATTGCGCGCAACAATCACCGAGAACACTTTTTCGCCAAAATATTTTTTCACTTCATCCACAATCTGGTTCGATAGCCGCAATCGTGAATCGAACATTGTCATCAGCACACCTTCTATATCAAGCGACGGGTTGAATGCTTTCTTAACGCCATTGATAGTATTGAGCAATTGGCCGAGACCTTCCAGCGCATAATATTCGCATTGCACGGGAATAAGAACAGAGTCTGCCGCAGTCAGCGCATTCAACGTGATTAAACTTAATGATGGCGGGCAGTCAATAATAATATAGTCAAAATTTTTTCGGATGGAAGTGAGTGCTTTTTGTAATTTATGTTCTCGATTTTCTTCGTTCACCAATTCAACTTCAAGCCCGACCATATTGATGTGTGAAGGAAGAACGGAGAGATACGGCATTGCAGTTTTAATCACAGCATCTTCAGCGGCAATACTCCCGTAGATCACTTCGTACGCACTTCGGTCAAGCGTTTTGCTTTCAAAACCAACTCCACTGGTTGCATTCGCCTGCGGATCAATATCAATCAACAGCGTTTCCTTCTCGGCAGCCGCTAACGATGCCGCAAGATTCACTGCTGTTGTGGTCTTTCCAACACCACCTTTTTGGTTTGCTATGGCTATTACTTTTCCCATATACCGCTTTTTATTGGATGAAAAATTCTTATTTTAATTCAAAACGTTTATTAATATACTTCAATTCAAAAATGGAAGCAATGAAATTGCTTTAATTTACAATCTCTTATGGAAAATTACTTATGGGCGGTTCTAAAAATGTAAATATTCTCTGCGAACTCTGCGTTATCTTTGTGTTCTCTGCGTTAAATTTTTAAAAATACTAATTTTGAGAACGGCCCTTGTTTATCGGTTTAGGTGGATTTTTTGGAAGTATCGCGCGGTATGGATTGACTTCCCTCGTTCAAACGAAAACGGAAAGCATCTTTCCGTATGGAACAATGCTCGTTAATATTTTCGGTTGTTTTGTCATCGGATTATTAATGACTCTCTTTCAAGAGCGAATTGTTGTCAGCCAAAATATCCGCTTTTTTTGATCATCGGATTTTTGGGCGGATTCACAACATTCTCTTCATTTAGTTATGATACATTTGCGTTGATGAAATCCGGAAATTTTCTTGGTGCAAGGTTGAATGCTGGTGTTAGTCGGTTCGGTTGTCTTATTGCAACGTGGGTAGGTTTTTATGTTGGAGAGAATTTTTAAAAATCTTTATTTTGAGTTTAGGAGGCATATGCAGGTTCAACTTCCATCGTAACAACCAATGCAGGATTCTTCACAAGACCCATTCCTTCGTGATTTTCTCCATCAAAATGTAAAGCAACAGCCTCTTGTAAGTTTGCAATCACTTCATCCATAGTACTACCTTGCGTGACAACATTGATTTCAACACATTCAGCAATTAATAATTTTTCTCCACGGCTGATTGCTGCTGTAATGGTGTGCTTTAAGTTTTTCATATCACTGCCTCCTGATGCAATCTAATCAAATCTACAATCCTGCGCAAATCTATATCCTCGTAAAAATTCTTCCGCACTCATTCGTTTTTTCCCCTCTTGCTGAAGTTCAAGAATTTCTATCGAACCATTAGGAGTATTTACAATTATTTTGTTTTCAACAATACGAATGACACCGGCTTTAAATTCCGAAATCTGAAATCTGAAATCTGAAATCTTCGAATGAAATATCTTAATTTGCTTATCGTCATGAACCGTCCACGCCGCAGGATACGGCGAGAGTCCACGCACAAAATTATGGATCGAATCGGTATTTTGATTCCACTGTATTCGACACGTTTCTTTAAATATTTTTGGTGCGGGTGAAGCAAATGTATTGTCCTGTTGTTGAGGATTTGCTTTTCCGTTTTCAATCAAGCGAACTGTTTCCAGAACAGCAATTGATCCAATTTCAGAAAGCGCATCGTGTAAATCTCCCGCATTCATTTCATCTGCTATCGCAATACGGCTCTGTAAAATAATATTTCCTGTATCAACTTTATCTTGTAGAAAGAATGTTGTTACACCGGATTCTTTTTCTCCATTGATGATCGCCCAATTGATCGGTGCGGCACCGCGATATTTTGGCAGCAACGATGCATGAAGATTGAACGATCCTTTTGTCGGAATGGAATAGACTTCTTTTGGAAGAATTCTAAATGCTACAATAATAAAAAGATCAGGATTAAGATTTGTCAACGCTGAAATGAATTGTGGATCGCGGAGAGTTTCTGGTTGTAATACGGGAATGGAATGTTTCTGCGCAAATTCTTTTACGGGCGTAAAACTGATTTGCTGTCCTCGTCCGCGCGGTTTATCCGGCGCAGTTACGACCGCAGAAACAGTGTAATTGTTCTTTAATAATATCTCCAGACTTGGAACAGCAAAATCCGGCGTGCCCATAAAAATAATTTTCATTCACCACCACAAAATTAGAAATCACAAAACTCATTGAATATTAGAAGCGCAAGTCCTAAAGGGAAGAAACCGTCATTCTCTACGAGCCGTAGGCCCGTCCCGAAGGGATCGAGTTTGTGTCAAATGTCAAATTTTGCGAAACACATCCCCGAAATCTCAAAGATTTCGGGGATGTTAACGCTGAAAAAATAGTTTTTACACAGTCTTGATCCCTTTGGGACATGTTCTTAGCGGAAATCTATGCGAAGCATCTCCGAAGGAGCACTTCGTGCCTTTGGATAAAAACATTCGGGCATGACGTATTTTTTAGATTGGGTATTTACCCAGCTACACAACAAAGAGCATTTACAGAACTATTTTTTTACTTTTTGTCTTTGACTTTGGCTCACCCGCAATCACTACTTCATATTGAGTCTCAACATCACCCTTGGATATCTTCTTTAATCTCGAACGAAGCAATGTT
Source organism: Bacteroidota bacterium (assembly GCA_031420755.1). Classification (GTDB taxonomy): domain Bacteria; phylum Bacteroidota; class Ignavibacteria; order UBA10030; family UBA8401; genus UBA8401. The sequence continues at coordinate 6,118 of JANONI010000439.1, forward strand.
CTTTTTGTTGAAGTCAAATGATCGATGAACAGCACTCCGTTTAAATGATCGATTTCGTGAAGCAAAACTCTTGCCAACAATCCATCCGCTTCAACTTCACAATCATTCATATTAATGTCATTGTATTTCAGTCTGATCTTTTCTGCCCGCCAGACTTTTTCCCGCACTTCCGGAATGCTCAAACACCCTTCTTCCATTTCCCACTCTCCTTCTTCATCAACAATTTCCGGATTGATGACCACCATCGGTTTTGTTCCTTCTCCCGCTTCCATATCAGAAATATCCACAACCAAAATCTGCTTCAATTCACCAACTTGATTTGCAGCCAAACCAATACCGTTGGATTCGTGCATTGTATCAAACATATCCTTCACTAATTTAATATCCGAATCAGTTACTTCGGTAACTTTTTTTGCTTTTTTCTTTAGAACTTCGTTGCCATATAAATAGATAGGAAGTGTTGACACTGTTACTCCAAAAAAAAATTGATTCATTTGTTCATTGATACATTGAATCAATGATACGATGATCCAATGAAAAAATTATTGTATGACTCTTCTCGCTTCAGTATATCGCTTTTTATAATACGATGAATAGAGTGACGACAGTGTAACACCAAAACTGACGCTTGCGTGTGCGAACATATCATCGCCAATATAGATTCCAACATGCGATGGGTTCTGTCCCGTTGTATTAAAAAAAATCAGATCGCCAAATTTCAAATTCTCTTGTGAAACGGATGAACCAAGTTTCACTTGCTGTTCAGTCGTTCTTGGCAAATCCACACTGGCACTTGTTTTAAATATCTCTTTAGAAAATGCCGAGCAATCAATTCCAGATTTCGTTTCTCCGCCAAGTTCGTATGGAGTTCCTAACCACGCAAGAATGGCATCCATCATTTTTTGCTGTTCAAAACTTCCCGATTGTGCCTTATCAGATTTTTTTGGTTCGATATTTTCTTTTTTTGGAGAAACAGGAGCAATTGAGGATTTTGCGCTGCTAAATCGTTCTCCAACTTTTTTTACATCAATTTTTTTATCGTCTTCCTTCGTTTCTTCTTCTACAACTTTGGATGAGAAACGAATGTTTCCTTTTTTTGTTTTCTTCGTTTCTTTCTTTTCACTTTCATTTCCGGCAAAGCGAGGAGACGATGAGCCGCAGCCAATCAACCACAAAGAAAATAACAAAACAAAAAATGAAAAGCCCCCTCTTAAAACAAGAAGGGGCTTATTATGTTGAAACATCGTCATTATTTATCCAAGATACGAACGTAAATTTTTACTGCGCGATGCGTGACGCAGCCGGCGGATCGCTTTTTCTTTGATCTGACGGACGCGTTCGCGGGTAAGATTGAACTTTTCACCGATCTCCTCCAGCGTTAACGAATGTTCTTTATGCAATCCGAAGTACAGACGGATCACTTCAGATTCACGTTCACTTAACGTAGCAAGAGCGCGTTTCACTTCTTCTTTCAACGATTCATCCATTAAGATAGAGTCAGGTGCCGGCTGACGTTCATCCTGAATAACATCGAGCAGACGATTATCTTCTCCCTGCGCGAACGGAGCATCAACGGAAAGATGCCGTCCGGAAATTTTCAACGTATCAGCAACTTCAAACACGGACATATCAAGTTCTTCCGCAAGTTCGCTTGCGCTTGGTTCACGTTCAAATTCTTGTTCAAGCTGGCTGAACGCTTTTCCGATCTTATTCAATGCGCCAACGCGGTTCAACGGAAGACGAACAATTCGCGATTGTTCTGCGAGTGCCTGAAGAATGGATTGACGGATCCACCATACTGCGTATGAAATGAATTTGAATCCGCGCGTCTCATCAAACCGTTTTGCTGCTTTGATTAAACCAAGATTTCCTTCGTTGATCAAGTCGCCTAATGACAATCCTTGGTTCTGATATTGTTTCGCAACACTCACCACAAAACGCAGATTAGCTTTCGTCAATTTCTCCAATGCACGCTGCTCACCTTTTTTGATCCGCTTTGCAAGATCAATTTCTTCATCGGGAGTCAACAGATCAACTTTACCGATCTCCTGCAAATATTTATCGAGTGATTGGCTCTCTCTGTTCGTGTACTGTTTTGTAATTTTAACCATTACTGCTTCACCTTAATTGTATTCATTTATTAACTAAAAATTTTAACAACACGCTTTCGATTCTTGTATTAGCGGACACTTCTCACTTCCATAACTACAGAACACGCAACAATCACCCAATTTTGGTTTTATGATCGTGTTACAGTTCTCACATTGGTAAAAAAATTGACATGAATTTACCGACATCGTTTCTTCTTTTTGAAACCCGCACTTTGGGCATGTAATTGTTGATTGAAGAATAAGTGTTGTCATCATCGCATCACAATATCTTTTACCGAACGAACTTCCAATTTTTTTTTATTTCCCGAAAATCGTTTCGGATTCAATGTCACAATCGGCAGTTTACTTTCAATACAGACTCCTGCAATCAATGCAGCAAAGTCCTTTTTAGAAGACGAAACAATCTCTGCAATATTCTTTGCGCTTTTTGCATTAACACCCAGAATCTTCATTGTATTCAGTGCATCTTCTATTGCCTGTGTCTCTTTTGGACTCTTTGAAACAGCGAAAAGTTCAATTGCGTTGAATACCGTTGTATAACAGAAGTATTTCTTTGACAATTCTCTCAGCAGCGATTCACTACGTACGGTTGTAAGATGTTCTGCAATAATGCTTGAATCTACAACAATTTTCTTCACTTTCACACAAACGCTCGTTTCATTCGTCCGGCAAAATTTTTATTCTTGCTCATTGAACCTTGGGAAGCCAGAAATGTCATTACGTGTTGGCGATCTTCTAACTGCGTTTTTCCGATCTGTTCAATCTCCTCTTCCGTAACATTCAATTTTGTCAGTTGTCCGGATAACACGCCGCCGAAAATATTGACCGTTACTTTTTCGCCCGGTTTCAGTTGAAGTTCGAACACCGGTTTTGAAAAAGAAACTTTTCCATTGCTGTCTACTTCTGCTTGAAATTGAATGCTATGTTTTGCTTTTTCCATCATAGTTAAGTCCCACGCACTTAAAAAGTGCGTGGGACTTTTTTATTTTCAAACAACATGAGATTTGGCAAGTCTGTTTCTTCAAATAATTGAATGTAAAAAACTTGTTCCGCTTAATTCTTTTCCATTAAATCCAAAATAGTCCACCACTGTTTTTCCAAGATCGGCAAACGTGTTGCGAATACCGATATTAACATTCTTTTTTCCATTTGGAGAATATGCGATCACGGGAACATATTCGCGCGAATGATCGGTACTGTTATCCGTCGGATCGTTTCCATGATCAGCAGTAAGCATTAGTAAATCGTCACCGCTTAATGTTTCAAGAATTCGCGGGAGCTGAACATCAAAATATTCCAACGCCTCTTTCATTCCTTTCGGATCCTGACGATGACCGAACAGCGCATCAAAATCAACAAGATTCGTAAAGATAAATCCGTTCGACGTTTTCTTTGCCCAAGAGATCGTCTCTTCAATTCCCTCGGCATTCGATTTTGTGTGAATCTTCTCGCTCAAACTTTTTCCGGCAAACAGATCGTCTATTTTACCAATGGCAATTGTCGGAATTTTGTTTTCGAACAAAATATCGAGCATTGTGGTACTTGGTGGAAAGAGCGAAAAATCTCTCCGATTAGTCGTCCGTTTATAATTTCCGTTTGACCCGATAAATGGTCGTGCGATAACACGGCCAACTGCATGCTCTCCTATCATCACTTGATTGCGCGCAATTGTACAGAGTTCATACAATCGCACAAGCGGAATAATATTTTCATTCGCAGCAATTTGAAAAACAGAATCTGCAGAAGTATAAACGATCGGAAATCCCGTTCGCTCGTGTTCATCGCCAAGTTCAGCAATGATCTCCGTACCGGAAGCAGGTTTATTTCCAAGAATCCCTTGGCATCCGGTCAAAGAGCAAAATTTTTCAACGACCTCAACCGGAAAGCCGTTCGGATAATACGGAAAATCTTTTTCCAAAAAAATTCCAGACATTTCCCAGTGTCCGGTTGTGCTGTCTTTTCCTTTGGAGACTTCCTGCATCTTTCCATAATTTGCTTTTGCGTTTCCATTGGATGGAACACCCTCAATTTTTGCAATGTTCCCTAAACCCAACAATGCAAGATTCGGCAACTTTAATCCGCCCATGTTCGAAGCGGTATTGCATAATGTATTCGCAGCTTCGTCGTGATACAAATGTGCGTCTGGGGCGGCTCCAATTCCGACACCGTCCAGAACGATACAGATTATTTTTCCATTTTTTTCCATTTAAAAAACTCTGGCGATATTTCCGCCCGCTTTTTTTGCTTGTTCAAGAACGTGCGATACATTTTTGATCAGTTCATCACTCGTCATCTTTGCGGACGCGCCGCTGATTCCTATCGTAACCGACAATGAAAAACTTCGTTTATCAACCGATACAATACTTCCGGAAATTGCTGTACGCAGTTTTTCCGCCCACATAAAGGCATCGTTCGCAATCGTATCACCAAGTATAACCGCAAAGGTCGAGCTGTCAAATCGTCCGACAACATCGTACGGTCTTACACTCGCACGTAAATGACGAGCAACATGTACAAGTGAGGCATCTTTTCCTTCGGCACCATACCGTTGTTCAATATCATGAACATTGGAAACCGAAACAAATACTAAACTTAAATCTTCTTCACGATCCGTTGCACGATATAATTCTTCATTCAATCGAGTGATAAAATATTTTTTCGAAAGCGCTCCGGTCTGTTCATCAATAGCAATATGTTCCCCAAGGATCATATTCAACTCTGCGATCTCAAACGCAGGAGCAATGGTTGTAGCAAGAGACTGAATTGACGAAATATCTTTCTTCGAGAACGAATTTGATTTCCGATTTGAGACAATCACAGCACCAAAACATTTTCCTCCGGAAGAGAACGGAATTGATACCACCGTTCCCTGCTTTAAAAGCTCTGACGATCGTTCATTCTCATTGAATATTGCTTTTGAATTCTGCGCAAGATTAATTGTTTGCACACTGTTGGTCTTGATGGATTGTCCGACAATACTGCCGTTAAAATCGATCATTTGTTTTGGCGAAACAAATCTATCATCTCCCCGCACTCGAACAGAAGCTACTGCCCACGCTCGCTGGCTTTCATCAAACAAAACAACGCTGATCGAATCCCAAGCAATGATATTCTCTAATTCCTCTGCAAACGAATTGATGATGAGCGTTACCGACGGTTGAATGGAGATTTTCTTTTTCAGTTGAGTATCCGCTTCAATCAACTTTACATCAGCAAAAAGATCGTACTTTTCTGTATAGCTAATCAGCAGAGAAGATATCAACGTTGACGTATGCGAAAGGATTGCGAATGTCTCATTACCGTATGCATCTTCCGCTTTACTATCCACCGCCAACACCGCTATCGGCATTTGCGGCGAACGATCATCCGCATAAAAAATTGGGACGCCAATAAACGATTTTACATCCTGCAAATTTTTGTAATAGCAAAGAATATCGCGTTCGGTTTCCGGCAGAATACTATTCACCACCTGCGGCTGACCGTTCACACCAATTCTGCTCACTACATCCACACCGATCGGAATTTTTCTTTCATGAGTGAATGAATCGCTGTCGCTGATCTTTCCTTCAACAATTAACTGACGCGTTTCTGTCTTCACCCAAAAAAATGCAACGGAATGCGCAAAACAAACTTCTTTGACAATTGCCAAAACTTTTAACAGTAGATTATTAAATTCACTTTGGGGTTCTGCTTGACTCATTGCGATACTTTGGCGCTCCTCGAAAAAATCTGCTGTAGAAAATTCTGCGCGTGCTTGCTGCGGCTGTTGTTGCTGCGGAACAAATTCTGTTCGTTTGAATTGAAAGATCTCACGTTCTGGTTTTCTTACTGCGCCATCTTCTTTCTTCGTTTCAATTTCATTTTCACGTTCGTTATGCTCTTCATCTTCTCCGTTCCCATCTTCATCGCCATCGTTTGTTATTTCTTTTGGACCTGCGACTTTACTGCGATACGATACAAATGCCACATAGAAAAGAAAAGCGCCAATACCAACAGCAGTAATGTTAGTCAACGGCACTTTGCTGAACACTCCTAAAAATACGAAAAGGACTCCAACGCCAGCAAGAACGACCTCTTCTAATACTCTTCTCATATTAGAATGGACGATTTCCTGCTGATTTTCCTGCATTAATGAGTCCTTGTTCGTTAAGAAATCGCAAAAACTTAACGAATTTATCGAAATTTGAACACAAAGTCAACGATGATTTCATTCTAAAAAATAATTCATCCATCGAAATTATATCGCTCCAAAAAAAATACCAAAAGAACCTTAAAAAAACATTTCAGTTTTAGGTATTGCGCTCCTTTCAATTTTTACCTACACTTCAATACCGTAATTCTTTCTCACTAACCGAGTATCCGCTATGAAAGCAGTTATTATGTCCGGAGGGTTCGGCACAAGACTCCGACCGCTCACCTGCAACATACCAAAACCGATGGTTCCAATGATGAACAAGCCAATGATGCAGCACATTGTTGACCTGTTAAAAAAACATGGAATTACCGAAATTGTTTCCACACTGTTTTATCAACCGGAAATTATTACAGAACATTTTGGTGACGGAACAAAATTTGGGATTAAAATGCAGTACCGTAAAGCGGAAGCCGATTACGGAACCGCAGGAAGTGTTCGTAACGCTGCAGATTTTCTTGATGAGAGATTCATCATCATCAGCGGAGATGTGTTGACAGATTTCGATCTGACAAAAGCGATTGAATTTCATGAACAGAAAAAAGCGAAAGCAACACTCATTCTTACTCGCGCAACAAATCCTCTCGCATTCGGTGTGGTTATTACCGACAACAGCGGAAAGATTACACGATTCTTAGAAAAACCATCGTGGGGCGAAGTGTTCAGCGATACGATCAATACCGGAATTTATGTTATTGAACCGGAAGTATTAACACTCATCCCATATCAAAAAGAATTTGATTTCAGTAAGAATCTTTTTCCCGCAATGCTTGAACAGGATATGGGTTTATATGGTTTTATCGCCGAAGGGTACTGGCGCGATGTCGGAAATTTAAATGAATATCAGGAAGCCCACCTTGACGCACTTGACAATAAAGTTGAACTGGTGCAAGAAGGGAACATGGTCGGCAGTGCTTTTGTCGGATCGAACACGATGATCGAAACGGCGATTGAAAATTTACAAGGGAAGGTTCTGATCGGAAAGAATTGCAAAATCGGAAAGAACGCGAGAATCATAAAATCAGTTATCGGAAATGATTGCGTCGTAAATGACGGTGCGGTGATCCGCAATTCAGTTGTGTGGTCTGACACAAAAATCGGAAAAGGAGCGGAACTCACTTCCTGCGTTGTAGCAAAATGGTGCACCATCGGTGATTATGCCATTATTAATGACAACGTATTCATTTCCGATAAATGTGTGATTGGAGCAGAGAGTAAACTCGCTCCGAATATTAAACTTTGGCCAGGAAAAGAAGTTGAAGATGGCGCAATATTAACACGCTCCCTTGTGTGGGAAGATAAATGGCTAAAGGATCTTTTCACCGATGCACGCATTACCGGACTTTCTAATATAGAAATGAATCCTGAATTTGGCGCAAAAATTGGCGCGGCATTTGGAGCATTAACGGGAAAAGGAAAATCAATTTTAATGAGCCGCGATTCTGATAATGTTTCACGAATGATGAATCGCGCAATTATGTGCGGCTTAATGTCTGCCGGAATTAATGTCGGCGATCTTCGTGCGGTCTCCATTCCCATTCTTCGGCAGGAATTACGAAGCGGCAAGCACTCCGGCGGAATTCACGTGAGAAAATCTCCTGTTGATAAGAACTTAACGGACATTATTTTCTTCGATGGAAAAGGGAAAGATCTTCCATCAGGTAAAACAAAATCAATGGAGCAGTTATTTTTTGGTGAAGATTTTCCCCGTGCAAAACAAGATGATGTCGGCGGCGTAACCTTCCCCGAACGTGCACAAGAAAGTTATATAGAAAAATTTCTTTCTACGCTGAATGTTGAAGCTATCTCGCAATCAAAGTTCAAACTTGTTGTGGATTATTCAAGCGGTATCGCATCATCAATCTTTCCCAATATTCTCGGTTCCTTTAATTCACAAGTTCTTTCGCAGAACGCATACCTTGATGCGAAAAAAATAACACGGAATCAGGATGAGTTCGACCAAAGCGTTTCACAACTATCTCACATCGTCACATCCCTAGGGTATGATATCGGTTTTATTCTTGATGCCGGAGCAGAACGCTGTCTGATTGTTGATGAGAATGGAAAGTTTATTGAAACCGACCGTTTGCTTACACTCGTTACCCATCTTTTCCTTACTGTCTATCCGGACGTAAAAAAGATCGCCGTTCCTATCACAGCATCGGCAGAAATTGACCTGATTGCAGAACATATGGGTGTTGAAGTTGTGAAGACCCGCGACAGTCACTTATCATTGATGGAAGCTGCGATTAAGGACGATATTAAATTTGTGGGAGGGACAAAAGGGGGATTTATCTTCCCCGATTTCCTTTTTGCAAGCGATGGAATGTATTCTGTGGCAAAAATTCTGGAGATGTTGGCGCTTGCGGAAACTCGTTTCGGTCTGTTAGATAAACAAGTTCCGAAACTTCATATGAACAAAAAAGGAATCCATGTTCCCTGGAATAAAAAAGGGCGCGTGATGCGTTACCTAATGAAAGACACCGACAATCAACCGAATAGAATTTTGCTGGATGGAGTGAAATTAATACTCGATCATAAACAATCAACATCAATATTGATGTGGCCCGACAGAGCAAAACCGACGTTTCATGTTCATGCAGAATCGGCGGATAAAGAACTTGCCGCAATTCTTGTGTCTCAATATGAGGAAAAGATTGTTGAATGGCGTGACACCAGAGATTAACGTTGCAAGAATTTATACTACCATTTAGAAGTCGAAAGTCGTATATTCAACAATCGAATTTGTATCCGTTGATATTTTTGGAGAACATGAAAAAATGAAAATCAGTGATAT
>JANONI010000440.1:0-2184 GCA_031420755.1 Bacteroidota bacterium
ATTCAATTTACGCTGCGGCATAATAATTTCACATCGTTAAAAATTTATGATCTTTTAGGAAGAGAAATTGCAACGGTAGTAGAAGGCGAGCTTGGCGCCGGAACATATTCGTATCAATTCTCCGGTGAAAATCTTGCCAGCGGCGTGTATGTATATCGGATTGTTTCAGGAAGTTTTGTGCAGGCGAAGAAAATGGTGTTGCAAAAATAAATTTGTTGCAGTATAATTTTTTATTGATTCAATTCCACGGTTATTCAACAGTTGTACTGTCCGAAGGACACTTCCCCAAAGGGGTCCTTCGGACGTGTCGAACACAAACTTTAACAACAATTCAACTGTTGCAGAAATGTAATCATCCTTATCCAACTCTAAAACTGTGTGTTTGGTTTTATGTCCAACAGTGCAACTCTACGAGTCGTAGACTGCCGGACAACTAAATGGTTTACAATCGTTTGCACTAAATCATTAAAAAATTGATCAAACCATTCAGAGGAGGCGTTTTTCTATACTGCATAATTATTCAATTTGTGCATACGTATTTTTTTTAGTTGTTTAGTTGTTCAAAATTTGTTAACATTGCTACAGAAAATCATTTCATCGTTGCTATACTGTGCTACAAGTAAACTTTCGCTTACACGATAGGCTTTGCATTAAAATAAAAACGAAATTCGTATTTCAATATTCCTTTTTCAATAAGGAGATGAATCAGTGAAATCTTTTGCTACACTTTGTTTACTTCTACTCTCTACATCCTATATCTTTTCAGGCACAACCGGAAAAATTTCAGGTAAAGTGAATGATGCACAAACCGGAGATGCGCTTGTTGGTGTGAATGTGGTAATTGTTGGAACCACACTTGGTGCTTCAACAGATATCGATGGTCGATTTGTGATTATCAATATTCCTCCTGGAGAATATTCTGTTAGAGCCTCTATACTAGGTTACACACCAACCGTTCAACAGAGTGTTAGAATTAATATTGATCAAACTACTGAATTAATATTTTCTTTGAAACAAGAACTAGTTCAAGGTGAGGAAGTTGTTATTGTTGCTCAAAGACCAGTGGTTCAAAAAGATGTTTCTTCGAGCCGGGCAAACATTGGTGTTAAGGATATTGAAGGACTTCCTGTTGCTTCGGTTACCGCCGTAGTGGGTTTACAAGCCGGAATTCAAGGAAATATTTTTCGTGGTGGTGGGGCAGATCAAACTGCGTACATAGTTGATGGATTGACCTTGAGAGACGAAAGAAATAATACTCCATATACTGGAATAAGTTTGTCTTCAGTTCAAGATATTCAAGTCCAAACAGGAGGATTTGATGCTGAGTATGGAAATATCCGGTCTGGAGTTGTTAATATCGTAACAAAAGAAGGAAATCCTAAAAAATATAGTATAACAATTTCAACTCGATATAGTCCCGCTGATAAAAAACATTTTGGTGAATCTCTTGATGATCCCAATTCATATTGGATTCGTCCTTATGTTGATCCGCAGGTCGCTTGGACCGGGACCAATAATGGTGCATGGGATGCCTTTACACAGTTGCAGTATCCGAATTTTGAAGGATGGAATTCAATTGCTCAAAAAAGTTTATTACCAAATGCAACTTATCCAAATTTAACCCCTGAAGCCGCTCAACGTCTATTTTTATTCCAGCATAGAAAAGCATTGGAGCCCACTGTGTCGGATTACGATATTGATCTTGGTATTGGAGGACCCGTTCCTGTTATTAGCGAGAATGCAGGTAATTTGCGTTTCTTTTTTTCTTATCGAAAATCGAGAACTGGTTACATGTTTCCTCTTTCAACCGATGGGTTGGAAGATTATAATGGACAGCTAAAAATCACTTCGGATATTAGTGGCGGAATGAAACTCATGGTTCACGGCATGCAGGGTTTGCAAACTGGAACTACTAATCAAAGGAATGGTGGCCCAGGTATGTTCTCTTCTCCTGGCAGCATTGCGTTGCAAATTTCCAGAATTAATTACGCTGATGGTAGAGCTTTTGGAACTGATTATTGGAATCCATCTGAAGTAAAGATGAATAACGTTGGTGCTAAATTTACGCATTTGCTTAACGCTTCAACATATTATGAAATAAGTTTAAGCAGGATCAATTTTAAATATAATACAGTTCCCGGTCGAGCAAGAGATAATTCTCTAGTCTATCAATTCGGAAATACA